>JBBIPU010000001.1:0-5871 GCA_037442685.1 Draconibacterium sp.
GCATTTCGCTGACATTGATATAATCCGCTCTGATTAACTGCAATGTGGGTTAAGTGAAATAAGTTATACTCATTTTCGAATTCTTTTTAAGTTTAAAATTTAGTCCAGCTTCCACCCGTTTCAGCGTCAAACCCGTATTTCTGAGAAACCACGGCATTTCCAGTTCTGTCGGTGGTGTAATACGTCCAGCCGATGCGGGAGGCAACCAGCGATACAGCGGTTGAGGTTATATTGTTGCAGCCCATCGATTCGGCACAGGAAACCACCCTGATATTTTCCATGGTAATGATGTAGGAATACTGAAGTGCGCCTGTTGAAGGATTGGGTGCCAAAACATAAACCATCGCATTCAGCAACTGTTCGCCGTTGGCCATGGCACTTTTCAGGTTTGCACCAGCTCCGGTAACAGGCATGGTAAAATTAAACTGCGTGTTGTTTTTCCCCGACGATGCGGTAGTCAGTCCCGTGATGGTGCGCTCATATCCGCGGGTGGTGACATTACCCGGAATGATGTTTCCTTTGGCATCGGTGATTTTGATAAATACATACGATGTTTGCGAAAAGCTAATTACCGGAATAAGCAAAAGAAAAAAAATCAGTGTTTTCATTTCAATTTATATTTTAAGTTATTTATTGCATTCTTACCAGGTTGTATGTCAAACCTGTGTATTGTTTGTTTTGCATGAAGAGGATTTTGGCATTTTTCGCGTATTTAAACGCCACCGAATATTGAACCTGTTCGTTTTTATGCATAGTTGAGTTTGTCATTTGGTCGGTTCTTGAGGTTACATTGGTCACCAGATTGTACCCATTTACATCAAAGGTGCCGGTTTCTTCAGCCTGAAAAGCTTTGGCAGTGCCAACCATCCCTGTTGCTCCCTGTGTAAAAAACCGAAATGTATTTCCCGAAAATGTGTATGAACTTGCCGCTGAGGCCATCGACATACCCGCATAATTGCCGGTATTTACTTCGTACATCTGGGCGCCGGCAAAGTTGCTGTCGCCCCATTTTCCCTGTATTTGCTGCATATCGACCGGGAAATTGTTAAAACGCTGCATTTCTCCCAACATTTTATTGTCAGGGAAATTATTTCTGAAAACCGATTCGCTGGAAGTAATTGCTACAAATGCTGCCGGAACATTATAATCAACCAGCCATGCAATAAAACACGGTTGTCCGGTTGGTTTATACACGGCATTTGCCCAGGCGAATTCAAAAGAAAAATAGGAAGGCCCGTCATTTAAAGTATAGTAAGTTTCAGCGGCAAAATCGCGGCTCAGGTAGTTTTGCCAGTAAGCGTCCTTGTTTGGATAAGGTGTTTCGGTAAGAAAATATTCCACCACTTTAATATCTGGTTTTGTGTATTGCATGTAATCGTTGGTAGCCTCCACAAACCAGCCCACATCCATCAAGATGGAAGCCTTTACCGGTTGTTCGCCGGGAGTTGGAAACGGCGGATGATATGGGTTTGGTGCAACCGGAGGGTCAAAATTTCCGGCCGTCGGTATAAAATTTCCTCCTGCATTTGCAAGCGGTGGAGTTATACCCTGCACCTGGGTTGGGTTGGGCAAAGAGGGATTTGTGCCGGGCATTTGAACATTTGATGGTGGCGGTGGCGGTGGATTCATTCCCTGCATTTGATAATTACCTGCAGGCGGCATCTGGCTATTTACAACCGGTTTAATAAGGCTTACAGCCTCAGCAGGACTTACAAAAGACAGACTCCCTATAAAAGCGCCAATTTCTGCATCCAAAACATTGCTGAAATCGTTGTTGGTCAGCAAAATCGACGCGTGCCCGCCTTGGCACGTTAAGGTTATCAGGCTAAGATTATACTTAATTATGGATGTAACCGCGGTACGCGCAGTAATCTGCCAGCCATCCTGTTCCCTGTTTTCGGTAACAACATCACCTTTAATCACATAATTTTTCAGCACAATTTCGTTCCAGTCGTTTTGCGCATCTTCAACCGCATTGCCTTTTGAAGGCTTTATATCGTACAAATCAATGATGACCCATTTCTTGTCTTTTTTGAAATAGAATTCAGTCTTTCCATCCAGCTTTGATTTACGGAAACCGGGTTGCGGAGTGTATTTGTAAATATTGACCGATTCGGTCTGGGCTGAAACATCCAATATCACTGAAAATAGTATTGAAATCAAGAAAATGGTATTGAAAATGAGATTTATTTTTTTCATAATTCCTTGAATATTTTTTTGGTTGAATGATTATTTGGTGAGCAACTTCCCCAATTCCTTAAAATCAAACTGCTCGTGCATTACTTTGTCCAGTTCCAGTGCATTTGACTTAGCTAATGGTTTGAGCCATTCCACCCACATGAACTGTGGTTTCCACTTCTCTTGTGTCTGGTCCATATACTCAGGATTAGAGCGAACCAACTGATAACCGCGGTTTGCTGTAGTAAAAAATTTCTTCTGTGTCGGATCGGTAATTTCGATGTCACGTATTGTGTATTCCCACGACCGCAAAATGGCCGGCTGATTCAGTTCCTTTTCATAAAGCTTTCTAAGTAGTTTTACATTTTCGCGGATCCCCTCAAATTGTTTTTTCACCCGTTCAGTTTGTTCATTGTACCAGTCTTCTCCCATATTTTTCCTTTGAGAGGTGATGCCGTCCTGGTATTCCTTCTCTTTAACCTGAGCCAGTTTATCGTAAAGATCAAAAAATTCACCTTTTGTAACGGGCTTGTAAGGCAGTTTCCCCGGTTGATGAATCAGCACGGAATAAAAAATCAGCCAGGGGCTATCCCACTCGCCAAGCGGGATTGGTTCAAAAACAGGATATCCGCCAAGTGTTCCCCGCTGAGGGGGAAGCGTGAATAATTTCTCATTAAGAGCGTTGTTGAATTCATGTTGAAGAGTATGACCGCTAGGCCAGAAACCATTCACCTGTAAATAGACCCAGGTGTCAGTCTGGCTGAATGCCTTCACTGTTCCTTTGGAGCAGATGTATGGAAAATAACCGCCTGTGTACATATAATTTGCAAAGGAAGGGTCAGGACTGGTGATTGAGTCCCACTCTGTGCGGAGCGATTTTTCCCACCTGGCTACGCTGCCAATCGGTTCCGGATTGTACTTTATAAAAAGCTTCACAATACTGTCGAGAACCTGAGAAATCTGAGCCTTGTATTTCATTGTGACCGGATGGACTACAAATCCTGCCAACCCGGTATCAGGATAATTTTTCCAAATCCCTTTTTTTGTTTCGGGTTTTTCGGGACAGGGTTGGGAATATAGCGTGCCATACAGGCCGATCGTCAGAATAAACAGAGTGATCAGTCGAAGTTTCATAATTGATATCATTTTGGTATGAAATAAATAAGGTTACTTAACAGCTCTCCCCACAACTCCGCCCAAACTTCCTTTGGCTTCTGCAGATCCACCGGCATTCCAACTCCAGCGGGCCTTGCCGTCAACCTTTGCACTTGCGGCTTTATTACCTGATTCAATTTCCATGCCTGCTTCCATAACAAAATCAGAGACACCAGATTTATCGAATTCGATACCCACTGTAGCTTCTGCCTTCGCCTCGATAGGCACAGGGCCCAAATAACCTTTTTTTAAATCCTTCGAAGCGCCGATGTCAACTTTGCCGGTTTGTTGCACTACATCGTATTCGCCGCCCATCTTTACGGTGCCCATCCCAATTTTTCCCGAACAAAATAGCATCTCGTTAGTATTCAGATTTTCCTTGTAGCGCCCCTCAAATGGCAACAAAAATGGGTCGAGATGTATCTCGGTAGTATTGCAGGTAAAATTCATGGTGCCGGTAAACGGCATGGTATAGGTGACGTTTCTGTCGCAATGCAGGTCATTCCAGTCCGCGAGTTTGTGACTTGTCGATTTTTTTTCATCTTCTTCGACACAAGATAGTATTTCGGGGGAAATTCCCGGTGCAGGCCTTATTGCAGCGAGGTGTTCTTTTATGAACTGTAATTTAAGCCGCAGTTCGTTCTGCTCGATGAGCAATTGATCGGATACAATGTATTGATAAAAATAGGCCCCTGCTTCCATTTGCCTTGCCCAGAGGTTAGTGTATTCGTACCACCAGTTCTCCAGATTTGTATTCGCTACATTCACCAGGTTATCCCAGGCCGGTACAATCACAGGGCATATAGAAGGACACGGTGGCCTTCCTTCGCCATCCTGGCATTTCGCCCTTTCAGATGTCAGTAATTTCACGTAGTCTTCATCCATCTTTTTATACAACTCAACATTTTCATTGGCTTTCTCCATCAGCAGGGTGAATTGTCTGGAGAACTTGCCCGACTTTTCATCTGTATAATATTTCAAAACATGATTTGCCTTGGCTGACAAATAAGGTGGTTTGGTCATGGCAAACGCCTTAGCAATGTCGATCTCATTTGTTTTTTCCTTTTTCATTTTATCCCGAACCTCTATATTAACCCTGTTCAGTTTCTCTGTGAGTGACACTCGTTCAGCTTCTACATCTTTATAATATGTTTCCCATTCTTCCTGAAGGGCCAGAGACTCTTTATGGTTCTTTGGGAAGTTGGGAATACGCGCAATCCATTTGTCAAAACCCAGGGGATCTTGTGGCATGTTGAAATCATCATCGACATCCTTTCCATCGAGCTGATAACCCAATTTGCGCAGCATATCTTCTTTGGTAACACTGTATCCGCCCTGCACTGATTTCTTGATTGACTCGACTGCTCCCGCCTTATCACCCCTGCTTTCCTGGATTACCGCTTTGGTCATATTGGCCTGTGGATGCCAGGCGATTGTAAGCATCGCGCTGTCGAGGTATTTTTCGGCCCTGTCCAGGTCGCCGAGGCCAAACCAGGCCTGACCGATGTTGTTGAGGATTGTACTGTTCCCGGGGAACTCTTTGTTTAGTTTTTGGAGGACAGGGAGAGCGAGTTCTTCGCCACCAAGCATTACCAGGAAAGCCGAATAGTTATTCAGATTATCCGGATTTGGGTCTTTTTGGCTCGCATTGCCCATGAAATAGGTGGCAGGCAAATAATTGGAAGTCATCCATAATCCATTGGCGATGGCTGCAAGCGAGTCCGGATGATAGGAACTGACTTTGCTGAGCAATTGATCGGCAATTTTGCGGTCCTCCCCCTGGAAAGCTGCATCAACTACTTTAGCCGCTTTTACAAGGTGCGCTGGAAGTTCGGCATTGGTAAGTATTTTTTTAGGAATGCGTGCAATGCGTGCACCGTCCTTTTTAGGAGTCATGAATTCTTCAAATTCATAATAGGCCCCAAATCCATTGTTTTCCAAAGCATTCATTGAGTTTTCCACCGTATTCATATCCATTCCGAACTGTTTCATGGCTTTCTGCATTTCCGGATCGGCCTTCATCTGCTCCATCATTTTTTTCATTTCCTCCATTTCCTGTTTGGTGGGCTGCTGGGCGAATAGTGAAAAGGAGGTTAACATGATGATTAATGGGAGAAAATTTTTAAATATCGAATATTGCTTTTGCATTTTTTCTTTTTTATTGTTTTCAGTTTAACGGATTATTACGAACTCCACCCGGCGGTTATTGGCTTTATTTTGAGGTGTATCGTTGGGAGATACCGGTTCTGATTCGCCTTTGCCATCGGTTTCGAGCATCCCGGCATCCACACCGAAATCGTTAACCAGCGATTTCTTTACTGACTCTGCGCGTTTTTTTGAAAGTTCGAGGTTGGCTGCATCGTCGCCGTCGCTGTCGGTGTGGCCTACAATTTTGATTTTTACCCCTGAAGCTGCCTTCAGATTATTGGCAATGTCCTTAAGAATGCCGTAAGATTCGGGTTTTATTTCGGCGCTGTTCACATTGAAAAGTATCCCTGTTGTTACATATTTTTCACTGGTAACCAAATTTTTCCGTGT
>JBBIPU010000001.1:5971-107624 GCA_037442685.1 Draconibacterium sp.
GGCAACGCGGCCGAATTTTGCTGAATCATCAGGTAGTGGCCTTCATAACCGTCAACTTCCACCACTTCAGCCGAACCATCAATTTGCCAGTCCGAGGGGATATCGCCAACCGATATATCAGCAAAATCATAATACTGAATTACGCGCTCGCCGGGAATAAAATCGAATTTACTCTTATAGGCAGCTTTATTCTGATTACCGGTCTGCCCGCTTCCCGAAGGTAAATTTGTTTTTGACGGACTTAACGGCTCGTTAGTCTCCTTATTGGAATTTAACAAATTTTGTGCTGTCTTTTCCACTTGTTTATCAATTTCCCTGTTTAGTTTACTGCCCAGTTTGTTTAATATTTGTGCATCAATTGGGCCAGAGCTACTGATTACCAGCAGTGAAACAATTAAAAAGTTTACATGATTTTTCATACCAAATTTATTTTTATTCATTTTCCCTGAATGTTGTGTATAGTATCATCACAAATTTATTTCCCGGTATGCAGGTATAAAATCCCTTAAAAACATGATTTTTTAGCCAATGTAAAATCACGTAAAAAAGGGATGTAGATTTATATTGATTATGAGTTAATTTGTATTGAATAGGAATGATTAAAACAGATGTCAATTAAAAAACATAACGTATTGATAGCTATATTCTTTCTGTTCGGCATAACAGCGAGTGCCCAGCAGCATTTAGCCGACAGTGTCAGGCAAATTCTCAATCGGCAAATTCCTGACACGGTGAGGGCTTATAATATGGTTATGCTTGCAATGTACACCGAACCTTTGGATTTAGACAGCGCTCACGCGTTGTACAGAAAAGCTGTTGAATTTTCACTCTCAAGGAAACTGGATTATTACGCCGGAATGGCCCTGAATTTTGAAGCCACACCTTATTTTCTGAGTGGCGATTATAAAAGGCAATATCATAACCTGATAAAAGCTGCTGAATTACTTTCTAATTCAAAACACTTCAAGTCCCGTCGTCAACTGGGTGATGCAAATGGCGGACTGTCGTCATATTACCGATCGGTTGAGAAATTTGACTCCGCTGTATTTTTCTCCTTAAAATCGATAGGCATACAGGAGGAATTACAAAACTATAAAGCCCTTGCATCTGAATGTATCAATCTTTCAATGATTTACCAGCAGTTAAAAATTCCGGAAAAGCAAAAAGAATACGTGGATATGGGTCTGAAGTATGCAAGACTTTCCAATGACAGAAGACTTATAATGATGGCCTATATTCACCAGGCTAATTACAGAACAGAGTTAAATGATTTTAAAGGCGCGAAAACCTATGTTGATTCTGCTTCAGCATTTTACAACAATAATTATCAATTTTCAGAAAAACAAAACTATTTCCTGCTAAAGGCTAATACATTTCAGAATGTTAACGAGTACGACAGTGCTGTCTTCTATTACCAAAAATGTTACGAACTGGCCAAAGAAATTAGCTCCCGCTGGAACATGACAGAACCGCTAATGCAAATTGGGTATGTTTATTTTCAGCAAAAAAAATATAACGAAGCAGAAAAGTACCTTAAAATGGGACTTCAGATTGCGGAGGAAGATTCAATCAGGTATTTTATGAAAGAGGGATACGGAACGTTAAGCGATGTGTACGCGGCCCGCGGAAAATATGAGGATGCCTACAATTTGCTTGGGCAGTACAACGAAATTAAGGATACTTTGCTAAACGAAGAAAGAAAAAAGTTTACGCTCGAGCTGGAGAAAAAATACGAAACAGAAAAACAAAACAACCTAATTCACGATTTGGAGGCGGATAAGCTTATCAAAGAACTTTCGTTGCGCAAAAGAACGCTAATTATACAGGCTTTGATGGGCATTTCTTTTACCTTACTCATTGTCAGCCTTTTGCTGATTCGAAACTATAAACAAAAACAACGATTACAGGAAAGCAGGATTCAAAAACTGGAAACCGAAAAATTACTGTTGGCAACTGAGGCAGTCTTAAAAGGAGAAGAACAGGAACGAACACGCCTGGCAAAAGACCTTCATGACGGCCTGGGGGGAATCTTGTCGGGATTAAAACATTCATTAAACACCATGAAAGGGAATTTAATTATGACGCCTGAAAACGCACAGGATTTTGAACGGAGTATCGATATGCTTGACAGTTCGATAAAAGAAATGCGCCGTGTGGCCCATAACATGATGCCTGAAGTACTCGTTACTTTCGGGCTCGATGCAGCGCTTAAGGATTTTTGCAATGAAATAAACAAAAGCGGGGCTCTGAAAATCCATTTTGAGTCGATTGGAATGGAAAACACCCGTGTTGACCAGACAACATCAATAACGTTGTACAGGATTGTACAGGAATTGATTAACAACACGATGAAACACGCTTCGGCAAAAAATGCCATTGTGCAGATAAACAAAACCGGGAAACAAATTTCGGTTACGGTTGAGGATGATGGAAAAGGATTCGACACCGCTATCCTGAAAAAATCAAATGGAATTGGATGGAACAACATTCAAAACCGGGTTGATTTTCTGAAAGGGAAACTGGATATTCAATCTGAGCCGGGAAAGGGAACTTCAGTTTACATTGAAATCGGTGAAAATGACGGTTAAAGTTTTTGTTGTCGACGACCATTACATGGTAATCGAAGGAATCAGGGCGCTGTTGCAAAACGAACCAGGAATTGAATTTGTTGGAAATGCCACCAACGGAGAATCATGCCTCGCGTTTTTACAACGCCAGCAACCCGACTTAATTCTGCTGGATATTAATTTGCCCGACAAAAAGGGATTTGACCTTTGCAAAGATATAAAATCGAAATATCCAACCATACAAATACTTGGTTTAAGCACATTTAATCAGCGAAGCTACATCGATAAAATGATGGAAAACGGGGCATCGGGTTATTTACTGAAAAATGCGGGAAAAGATGAGCTGTTAAAAGGAATTGAAACAGCAATGAAACATAAAACCTATTTAAGTCACGAAGCAGCATTGTCGTTGCGTAACGAAGAATCTGAAGATTTGCCGGTTTTAACCCGTCGTGAAAATGAAATACTTGAATATATTGCCCAGGGATTGACCAACCAGGAAATAGCAGACAAGCTTTTTATCAGCTATTCTACCGTTGATAGTCACCGAAAAAGTTTGCTTCACAAATTTGGGGCAAAAAATGTTGCAGTACTTATTAACCTGGCTTCAAAATACAAATTCATTTAAGCATTAAAGTTCAATATCAGTTTTCAGTAAAAAAATTCACCGGTTGATTTGAAATCAACCGGTGAACATGAGATTAAAATTGTTTTATTAAAACATTTATGCATTTCTGCATTCATGCATTTTCCTCACACCAATATCTTTTTACAATATTCAACACATTTAATCACTTCTTTTTGAGCGTCGGAATCATCCGGCACCGGATATTCCAGCTCAATATCGAAATAAATGGGCAATTTGTTGACTTGAACTAATTTCAGCATTTCAGCAATCGGAGTCTGCCTTTTCCTCATGGCATATTGGTATTTGGCGGATTTCCATCTTTGCCGGTTTTATCTTTTAAATGAACACTGAAAATGCGGTCATGCAATTCATTAATCAATTCAGCAGGATTTTTTCCGGTTGCCCCGAAATAGTGCCCGGCATCGAAATTCAGCATATTTTTTGGAGAATATGCAAGGAATTTTTCAAAATTGAATCCTGGTTCGACGGGTTGAGTATGATTATGAAAAATAGCATACATATTGTGTTTTTCGGCAAAGAGTCCCAAACGCTGACAAGCCTCCTCTCCTATTTCATTAGTTACGCCCTTCGCTCCCAATACTTTGGCAGCTTCAAAAGCATAATCAATTTCCTCGTTGCTCCATTTTTCGGGGGCAAATTTTACGATGTGAATTTCAACTCCGGCATCGTTGTACATTTTACGCAGAACCTTGTATTTATCCATTGGAAGTTTTGATAAACGCCAATCCTGCTGTGCTTTGGAAGCCTGTTCAGCTTTTTTACTGTATTCCTCTTTTTCGGCATCCGAAAGCTATGCATCCCGCGGAAGTCGAGGGGTACCTGCTGGAAGTCCGGCATAATTCTCTGCCACATCACCCATCAGTTCAATCGAACTTATTCCCGCCTCAACACAATATTTCAAAATATCTTCAGCGGTTGATGGCATGCTACGCCAACTATAAGTAATTGCTCCGATCTGAACACCACCAAATTTCGAATCTGTTTTGCCTTTCACTTTTGCAAATACACCCGGTGCAAAAGCCAGACCTTCAGTTAGAAAAGAAGCTGAACCAATAAAATTCCTTCTTGAAATTGAATTACCACTTTTTTTAATCATTTGAATCTTGTTTTAGCATTTAATGTCATTAAAAGTAGTTCATATTTCCTAATAACCCAGTTGGTGAGAATAAAAAAGCCGGTCTTTTCAGTCCGGCTTCTCCATATTTTCAAGAAAAATCTATTCTTCTTTCTTTTCTTCAGTTGGTTCTTCTGCTTCGGTAACACTGGGTTCCTCTGCTTCTTCAACAACTTTTGCTTCTTTAACAACAGGTTTTTCTTTACCCTTTGCAGGCGCTGCAGCAGTCACTTCATCAGCTTTTTTAGCTCCCCCACGACGCGAACGGCGTTTTTTAGCTTTTCCTGCATCTTCTTTAGCTGCAAGCATTGCTTCGTTGTAATCAACCAACTCCATGATACACATTTCGGCGCTGTCACCCAAACGGGTTCCGGTTTTCAATATCCTGGTGTAACCTCCCGGACGATCTGCTATTTTTGATGCAACTTCCCTGAAAAGTTCCGAAACTGCATTTTTATCCTGTAAATAGCTGAAAACAATCCTGCGCGAATGTGTTGTATCTTCTTTTGCCTTTGTAATTAACGGTTCAACGTACGTGCGTAAAGCTTTGGCTTTGGCAACGGTGGTATTGATTCTCTTATGCTGAATAAGTGAATTTGCCATGTTCGCCATCATCGCTTTGCGGTGTGCGCTTTTACGTCCTAAATGATTTACTTTTTTGTTATGTCTCATTGCTTCTTACTCCTTGTCCAATTTATACTTCGAAATATCCATTCCAAAATTTAACCCCATATTATCCAGAAGGTCGTCCAGTTCGGTAAGCGATTTCTTCCCGAAGTTTCTGAATTTAAGCAGGTCGTTGCGGTTGTATGTTACCAGGTCGCCCAAAGTATCAACATCGGCGGCCTTCAGACAATTCAGCGCACGAACTGACAAATCCATATCAACCAGTTTGGTTTTCAGGAGCTGACGCATGTGAAGCACTTCCTCGTCGAATTCTTCGTTTGCAAATTTTTCGTCGGAATCGAGTGTAATCTTTTCGTCGGAGAAAAGCATGAAGTGATAGATCAGAATTTTAGCTGCTTCTTTCAGGGCGTCTTTTGGCTGAATGGAACCATCGGTGGTAATATCGATCACTAATTTTTCGTAGTCGGTTTTTTGCTCAACACGGTAGTTCTCAACTGAATATTTTACCAGTTTGATGGGTGTAAAAATCGAGTCGATCGGGATTAAACCGAATTCAGCGTCGGCAGGTTTGTTCTCAACCGAAGGAACATAACCACGGCCTTTGTTGATGGTAATTTCAAGGTGAAGTTTAACATCGGGTTCCATCCGGCAAATCACGAGTTTCGGGTTCAGCACCCTGAAACCGGTCATAAATTTGTTGATGTCGCCGGCTGTAAATTCTTCCTGGCCGCTAATCGTTATCGATACTTTTTCGCTGTCGAAATCATCCACTTCATTTTTAAACCGAATCTGCTTCAGATTAAGGATAATATCGGTTACATCTTCAATAACACCTTTAATCGTAGAAAATTCATGGTCAACACCTTCAATTTTAACTGTTGTAATTGCGTACCCTTCGAGTGATGACAGCAGTATCCGACGTAATGCGTTACCAACGGTAATCCCGTAACCGGGTTCCAGAGGACGAAACTCGAATTTTCCGAATTTATCATCGGATTCTAACATGATCACCTTGTCAGGTTTCTGGAATGCTAATATTGCCATAATGACCTTATAAATTTTATTATTTTGAATACAACTCTACGATCAGTTGTTCTTTGATATTTTCAGGTATTTCCGCGCGTTCGGGGCGATTCAGGAATTTACCGGCCATCTGGTCGTTGGCCCATTCCAGCCACTCGTAACGAGTACTCCGGCGCGAATGCAATGAGCTTGTAATTTCTTCCATCGATTTTGATTTTTCCCTTACACCGATCACGTCGCCGGGTTTAACCAAATACGAAGGAATATTTACAACATTTCCGTTAACCACAATATGTTTGTGCGAAACAAACTGACGGGCAGCTGCCCGTGTTTTTGCAATTCCCAAACGGAATACAACGTTGTCGAGTCTCGACTCGAGCAACTGAAGCAGTACTTCGCCTGTAACTCCTTTCGAAGCCTGTGCTTTGTGGAACAGGCCGCGGAACTGACGTTCAAGCACTCCGTAAGTGTATTTTGCCTTTTGTTTTTCCCTCAACTGTAATCCGTATTCCGATTTTTTCCTCCTTTTCGACGATAAACCGTGCATTCCGGGAGGATAATTTTTGTGTTCGAATACTTTATCGGGTCCGTAAATTGGTTCGCCGAATTTACGTGCTATTTTTGATTTTGGTCCTGTGTATTTTGCCATTTCCTTTTCGTTTTAAAATTATACGCGACGTCTTTTAGCCGGACGGCATCCATTATGTGGAAGCGGAGTTACATCGACGATCTCTGTAACCTGCAGGCCCATTGTTGACATAGCCCTGATTGCCGATTCGCGACCATTACCCGGTCCTTTGACGAATACTTTAACTTTACGAAGTCCAAGGTCATAAGCAGCTTTAGAACACTCTTCAGAAGCCACCTGGGCAGCATACGGAGTATTCTTTTTTGAACCACGAAATCCCTTTTTACCCGCTGACGACCATGAGATTACCTCACCGTTCATATTTGTCAGCGTTACAATGATATTGTTGAAAGAAGAGTGTACATGAGCCATTCCGTTGGCTTCAACAACAACGACTCTTTTTCTGCTGGTAACTGTTTTTTTTGCCATAATTTAAATTCCTTATTTAGCAGCTATCTTTTTATTAGCAACAGTTTTACGTTTTCCTTTTCGGGTACGCGAATTGTTCTTGGTACTTTGTCCGCGCACCGGTAACCCGATACGATGACGAATACCACGATAACAACCAATATCCATCAGTCGTTTAATGTTTAACTGAACTTCGGAACGCAATTCACCTTCAACTTTGAAGCTTTCGTTAATGATTTTACGGATCGCTCCGAACTGATCATCGTTCCATTCCTGTACCTTCAGGTCTTTGTCAACTCCGGCTTCTTTCAAAACCTTGTTGGCTCTGCTGCGGCCAATACCGTAAATATAGGTGAGCGCTATTTCACCTCTTTTGTTATTTGGAATATCAACACCAACAATACGTGCCATAAATTTTAATTTTTCAGATTAATTATCCCTGACGTTGTTTGAACTTGGGATTCTTTTTATTAATCACATACAAACGGCCCTTTCTGCGGATGATTTTGCAGTCGGCGCTACGTTTTTTAATCGAAACTCGAGTTTTCATCTCATTATCGTTTTTAATCGTTTACTATATTCGATGAAACCCGTCCCGTGAAAATTCACGGAACTCGTTTCATTTTAATTAGTTTTTATACCTAAATGTAATCCTACCTTTAGTTAAATCATACGGAGACATCTCCACCTTCACTTTATCGCCGGGCAAAATTTTAATATAGTGCATTCTCATTTTTCCTGAAATGTGCCCTGTAATTACATGGCCATTTTCAAGTTCCACCCTGAACATTGCATTTGATAATGCTTCGATGATTGTTCCATCCTGTTCGATAGATGATTGTTTTGCCATAAATTATTCTTACCTGAAATAAATTAAAGTGGTTAATTCCTCAATTAATAAGAACCTCCTGAACGGCCTTTAATTCGGCCCGATTTCATCAGCCCGTCGTAATGGCGCATTAAAAGGTGACTTTCAATTTGTTGTAAAGTATCTAACACAACTCCTACCAGAATCAGCAACGATGTTCCGCCATAAAAATAGGCGAATTGCTGGTTGATTCCGATCAACCGGGCAAAAGCAGGAAGAATGGTGATCAGGCCCAGGAAAATAGAACCTGGGAGAGTGATTCTCGACATGATAGTATCGAGATACTCAACTGTTTTTTTGCCGGGTTTAACGCCGGGAATAAAACCACCGTTTTTCTTCATGTCTTCGGCCATTTGTGTCGGATTTACAGTAATTGCCGTGTAAAAATAGGTAAAAGCAACTACCAGTGTAAACTCCATCACATTGTACCATACCCCGTTGAAGTTTGTCAGAGCAGCCGCAACGCCACGAAGGTTTTCAGAATTGGCAACGCCAACAATTGTTATCGGCACCATCATTATTGCCTGGGCAAATATGATAGGCATAACGCCAGCAGCGTTTACTTTGAGAGGAATGTACTGACGTACACCGCCGTACTGTTTGTTACCAACAATCCGTTTTGCATATTGCACCGGGATTCTGCGGGTTCCCTGAACCAGAAGAATTGATGCCATGAAAACAAGGAAGAGAATAACAAACTCTACAAGGAACATTACCAGTCCACCACCCTGCTGGTTGATGCGGGAAGCAAATTCCTGAACTACCGAGCGCGGTAACCGGGCAATAATTCCAATCATAATGATCAGTGAAATACCATTACCGATACCTTTATCGGTAATACGTTCTCCCAACCAGAGTACGAACATCGAACCAGCCGTTAAAATAACAATGGAAGGAATGGTAAACCACACCCCGGTCATTCCGAATGCTGAATCGGGTAGCTGAACATTAAGATTGGCAAGATATGCCGAAGCCTGAGGAATTAAGATCAGCACGGTTAAATACCTTGTGATCTGGTTGATTTTCCTACGTCCTGACTCACCCTCTTTCTGCAACCTCTGGAAATAGGGCACTGCGATTCCCAATAACTGAATCACGATTGAGGCAGATATGTACGGCATAATTCCTAAAGCAAAGATGGAAGCCTGAGAAAATGCACCTCCCGAGAACATGTTAATCAGGCCAAGCAAACCATCTGATGTTTGAGATTTCAGGTTTTCCAACTGAGCCGGATCGATTCCCGGAAGCGAAACAAATGAACCCAACCTGTAAATTAACAGGAGAAATAAAGTTGTTCCGATACGAAATCTAAGATCTTCAATCTTATAAATATTCTTTAGGGTTTCAATTAGTCGTTTCATTACAAATTAAAGTATTTCTGTGGTACCTTGTAATTTTTCTATTGCTTCTCTGGCACTTTTCGAAAAGGCATCTGCTTTAACGTCAAGTTTAACACTCAGGGTGCCTCCACCCAGAATTTTGATTTTGTCTTTTCTGTTTGCCACTCCTGCCGAAATCAGTAATTCTTTGTCGATAACAGTTGCTTTGCTTTTTTCAGCCAGTTGTTGTATCACATCGAGATTGATTCCTTTGAATTCAACCCTGTTGAAATTTCTGAAACCCGACTTTGGAACAACGCGCTGCAAAGGCATCTGACCTCCTTCGAAACCAACTTTCTTGGAATATCCTGATCTGGATTTTGCTCCCTTGTGTCCACGTGTGGATGTACCGCCACGGCCAGAACCCTCGCCTCTTGCAATTCTTTTCCGGGATGTTGTCGATCCTTCAGCAGGTTGTAAGTTATTTAAATTCATATTCTTCAGATATTTGAAATATTAATTAACTTCTTCAACACTTAATAAATGTCTCATTTTGTTAACCATGCCAACAATCTGAGGAGTAGCTTCGTGTACCACCGGCCGGTTCATTTTTTTTATACCTAACGCTTCCAGAGTTAATTTCTGGCGTTTTGTTGACCCGATACTACTTTTTACCTGTGTAATTTTTAATTTAGCCATACTGTGTTATCCTTTAAAAACTTTTTCTAATGAAACACCTCTGTGCTGGGCTACTGTATAAGCATCGCGCATTTCGAGTAAAGCAGTCATTGTAGCTTTTACAAGGTTATGCGGATTTGATGATCCTTTCGATTTTGCCAGTATATCGTGAATACCAACACTTTCGAGCACTGCGCGCATAGCGCCTCCTGCCTTTACACCGGTTCCCGATGTTGCAGGTTTCAGAAGCACATTTGCGCCACCGAATTTTGCAGTCTGTTCGTGTGGAATAGTTCCGTTAATTACCGGAATTTTCACCAGGTTCTTTTTAGCTGCGTCAACGCCTTTTGAAATAGCAGTTGTTACTTCGCTTGCTTTTCCAAGGCCCCAACCCACAATTCCGTCTTCGTTACCAACTACTACAATTGCCGAGAAACTGAATGTACGTCCCCCTTTTGTAACTTTTGTAACACGGTTAATGGCTACCAACCTGTCTTTTAAATCGAGGTCGCTTGTTTTTACTTTATTACTAATTTTCGCCATAATTTATCAGAATTTAAGACCACCTTCGCGGGCGGAGTCAGCTAATTGTTTTACTCTTCCATGGTACAGGTAACCATTTCTGTCGAATACAACAGAAGTTATTCCGGCAGTTACGGCTTTTTCGGCAATTAATTTGCCAACCATTGCTGCTTTTTCGGTTTTTGTACCTTCTTTTCCAGCGATTTCTTTTGCTTTTGATGAAGCTGTAAGAAGTGTCACTCCTTTCACATCATCAATCAACTGAGCATATATTTCCTTGTTGCTTCTGAATACGCTCATGCGTGGACGATCGGCTGTTCCTGAAACTATTTTGCGCACGCGCATTTTAATTTTTGTGCGCCTCTCTATTTTTGTTAATGCCATAATAAACGAATTATTAAGAAATTATTTTGAAGAGGTTTTACCAGCCTTACGCCTTAATACTTCATCAACGAACTTAATACCTTTTCCCTTGTAAGGCTCAGGCATACGGAATGATCTGATTTTTGCGGCAACCTGACCGATTAATTGCTTATCGTTACTTGTTAAAGTAATAATCGGGTTACTTCGTTTGTCAGATTTAGCTTCAACTTTTACTTCAGGCGGAAGTTGCAGGTAAATGTGGTGGGCATAACCCAAAACAAGGTCGAGAACGTTGTTCTGAACAACTTCGGCCCTGTAACCAACACCAACCAACTCAAGTTTGATTTCATAACCTTTTGAAACTCCAACCACCATGTTATTTACTAACGACCGGTAAAGTCCATGCATGGCTTTCTGGCTTTTTTCATCGCCTGACCTTTTTATTTCAACAGTACCATTTGCAATGGAAACTGAGATACTCGGGTCAACTTTCTGCGACAGTTCTCCACGGGGACCATTTACAGTGATAACATTTTCGTCGCTCACTTTAACCTGCACTCCCGACGGAACTGTAACGGGTAATTTACCTATTCTTGACATGACTTTCCTCCTGTTAATATACGTAACACAATACTTCACCACCAACATTGAGCTCTTTGGCTTCCTTGTCAGTTATCAAACCTTTCGATGTGGAGATAATTGCAATACCCAAACCATTCAGTACGCGGGGAATATTGTCGGTATGACAATACTGGCGTAATCCGGGTTTGCTGACGCGTTCGAGCGCTTTGATTGCAGACACTTTTGTCTCCGTGTTATATTTCAGTGCTATTTTTATATTTCCCTGGTATCCAACCTCGTCTTCGAATTTGTAATTCAGAATATACCCCTTTTCTTTTAAGATTTTGGTAATTTCTTTTTTCATATTTGAAGCAGGGATATCAACCACGCGGTGTTTAGCCTGAATTGCATTTCTTAACCTTGTAAGATAATCTGCTATTGGATCTGTTACTTTACTCATTATTTCAAGTTCTTTAAACGATTACCAACTTGCCTTTTTAACTCCCGGAATCAGACCTTCTGAGGCCATTTCCCTGAAATTAATCCTGCTGATTCCGAACTGGCGCATGTATCCTTTAGATCTTCCGGTTAATTTACACCTGTTATGCAAACGAACTTTCGACGAATTTCTTGGCAGTTTCTGCAACCCTATCCAGTCGCCTTCTTCTTTCAGCCTGGCCCGTTTTTCGGCATATTTCTCAATTAGTCGTGCACGTTTAACTTCGCGTGCTTTCATTGATTCTTTAGCCATTATCTAATTCTTTTTAACGTTTTTAAATGGTAAACCTAATTCCTTTAACAAAGCAAAACCTTCTTCATCGGTTTTTGCTGTTGTAACGAAGGTTATGTTCATCCCATTGATTTTACTTACTTTATCAAGTACAATTTCGGGAAAAATAATTTGTTCCGGAACACCCAAAGTATAGTTACCTCTTCCGTCCATTTTACTTTCGATGCCGCGAAAATCGCGAATACGTGGCAATGCCACAGAAATTAAACGGTCAAGGAACTCATACATCTGGTCGCGACGCAATGTAACACGCACGCCAATGGGCATTTTTCTCCTCAGCTTGAAATTGGAAATGTCTTTTTTCGACAATGTTTGTACTGCTTTTTGTCCGGCAATCATTGTCATTTCGGTTGTGGCAATGTCAATCAGCTTTTTATCGGCAATTGCAGAGCCAACACCCTGATTAAGAACAATTTTCTCCAACTTCGGAACCTGCATTACAGAAGAGTAATCGAACTCCTTCTTCAGAGCAGGAATTATTTCTTCCTGGTATTTCTTTTTTAGAGTGGGTGTGTAAGCCATTACTTGATCTCCTCTCCTGATTTTTTGGAATAACGAACTAATTTACCTTTGTCATTCAATCTTCTGCCAACACGTGTTGCAGCGCCGGTTTTGGCGTCGTACAGCATGAGGTTTGAGATGTGTACAGGTGCTTCTTTGTCAACAATACCTCCCTGTGGTGTTTTTGCATTGGGTTTGGTATGTTTTTTTATCAGATTCACACCTTCAACGATTGCTCTGTCTGTTTTTGTGATTATTTCGAGAACACGGCCTTTTTTGCCTTTGTTTTCCCCTGTAATCACAACTACATTGTCGCCTTTCTTTATGTGTAATTTTTTCTGCATTTTAAGCTATTTTCTAATTACAGTACTTCTGGTGCGAGAGAAATGATTTTCATATTCTTTTCGCGCAATTCACGAGCTACAGGCCCGAAGATACGTGTTCCGCGCATTTCGTTTGCTGCATTCAGCAACACAACGGCATTGTCGTCGAAACGAATGTATGATCCATCGGCACGACGGCATTCTTTTTTCGTACGAACAACAATTGCACGCGAAACTGCACCTTTTTTAACATCGGCTCCGGGCATTGCACTTTTAACAGCAACGATAATTGTGTCGCCAAGGCTTGCATAACGCTTTCTTGTTCCGCCTAAAACGCGGATACAGAGAACTTCCTTTGCTCCACTGTTATCGGCTACTGAACATCTTGATTCTTGTTGTATCATGATTACTTAGCTCTTTCAATTATTTCTACTAATCTCCAACATTTGGTTTTACTGAGCGGACGGGTTTCCATAATCCGCACGGTATCCCCTACATTGCAGGTATTTTCCTCATCATGGGCATGGAATTTTGTTGTTTTGTTAACGAACTTTCCATAGATCGGATGTTTTACTTTGCGTTTCACAGCCACCACTATCGATTTGTCCATTTTATCGCTTACAACTACCCCGACTTTCTCTTTCCTGAGATTTCTCACTAGTTTTTCTTCCATCGTGAATTAATTCTTATTTGCATTTAATTCTCTTTCGCGAAGAACAGTCTGTAACTTTGCAATATTCTTTTTGCCAACCTGAATTTTCATCGGGTTATCAAGCGGACTTACTGCGTGGTTCATTTTAAGGCGCAGAAGGTTTTCTTTTTCAACCTGTAACTTTTCGACGATTTCTTTTACCGTCAGTTCTTTGATTTCAGAAATTTTCATTATTCACCTTTTTGTTCTTCAACATAATCACGTCTAACAACAAACTTTGTTTTAACCGGCAATTTCTGGGCGGCTAATCTTAAAGCTTCTTTGGCCATTTCAAACGGAACGCCTTCGGCTTCGATGATTATACGACCCGGAGTTACCGGAGCAACAAATGCTTCAGGAGCACCTTTACCTTTTCCCATACGAACTTCGGCTGGTTTTTTGGTAATCGGTTTATCGGGAAATATCCTTATCCATATTTGTCCTTGACGTTGCATGTAACGGGTTACTGCAACCCTGGCCGCTTCAATCTGACGACCGGTAATCCACTCTTCTTCCAACGCCTTTATTCCAAACGAACCGAAAGCTAACTGGTTGCCTCTTTGGGCATTGCCTTTCATCCGGCCCTTTTGTACTCTTCTAAATTTTACCTTTTTTGGCTGTAACATCCTATTAAATTTCTGAGTGTTAAACCATTATTTTCTTCTTCTCCCACGACCGTTTCCACCGGTGTTTGCCGGTTTTTCGCTTCTGCCTGCGCTTGTACCAGGTTTCTGGCCAAAGTTGGGCGAAAGATCGCGGTTTCCATATACCATACCTTTACAAATCCAGACTTTCACACCGATAAGTCCGGTTTTTGTTGAAGCTTCTGCCAGTGCGTAATCGATATCGGCACGCAAAGTATGAAGCGGGGTACGGCCATCTTTATACATTTCAGAACGAGCCATTTCTGCTCCGTTTAACCTGCCCGAAACCAATACCTTGATTCCTTCGGCTCCCATTCTCATGGTTGAAGCAATAGCCATCTTTGTAGCCCTGCGGTAAGCAATTTTACCTTCGATCTGACGTGCAATGTTAATTGCAACAATCTGTGCATCGAGTTCAGGACGTTTGATCTCGAAAATGTTGATCTGTACTTCTTTACTGGTAATTTTCTTTAATTCTTCCTTCAGTTTGTCAACTTCCTGGCCTCCTTTACCAATAATAATTCCGGGGCGCGAAGTGTGTACTGTGATAGTGATTAACTTCAAAGTACGTTCAATTACGATTTTCGATATACTGGCTTTTGCCAAACGTGCGTTCAGGTATTCCCTGATCTTTTGGTCTTCAACCAGTTTATCGCCATAATCGTCACCACCGAACCAATTTGAGTCCCAACCTTTGATGAATCCCAAACGATTTGAAATCGGATTTACTTTTTGTCCCATGAATTACGAATTAATTTTTTCTTCAACACTTTCTTTCCTGTCAACGTAAACGGTTACATGGTTCGAGCGTTTTCTGACGCGGTGCGCACGCCCCTGGGGAGCCGGACGTAACCTTTTCAGAATTCTGCCTGAATCTACTTTAATCGTTTTTACGTAAAGTTCGTTTTCTTCCAAACGAACTCCTTCATTTTTAGCCTGCCAATTGGCAACGGCCGAAAGAAGTAACTTTTCCACCCTGTTGGATGCTTCTTTTGTTGAATATTTCAATACATCCAATGCTTTGTTCACCTCCATGCCGCGAATCAAATCGGCAATAAGCCTCATTTTTCTTGGAGATGTCGGGCAGTTTCTTAAAACAGCAAAATATTGTTGTTTCTTTTCTTCTTTTCTTTTGTCAGCTGCTAGTCTTTTTCTGGCACCCATTGTCTTACTTTTTTAAAATTAATGGCAATTATGCCTTACTTCTTTTTATTACCAGCATGACCCCTGAATGTACGAGTTGGCGCAAATTCGCCCAGTTTATGACCTACCATATTTTCGGTAACATAAACCGGAATGAATTTATTTCCGTTGTGTACTGCGATGGTATGGCCAACAAAATCAGGAGAAATTACTGATGCCCTGGCCCAGGTTTTCACAACTGCTTTCTTATTGGTTTCATTTAAAGTCAAAACTTTTTCCTCCAGTTTGAAAGCAATAAAAGGACCTTTTTTTAATGAACGACTCATAATTATTCCTCTTTTTTATTTTTTCCTGCGTTCTATAATATACTTATTGGAAGCCTTTTTCGGCGTGCGTGTTTTATAACCCTTAGCCAATAAGCCTTTACGTGATCTCGGGTGACCTCCGGAAGCCCTTCCTTCACCACCACCCATCGGGTGATCAACCGGGTTCATAACAACACCACGATTTCGTGGTCTTCTGCCCAACCATCTTGAACGACCGGCCTTACCCGATTTTTCGAGGTTGTGTTCCGAGTTTCCAACTGTACCTACTGTAGCCCTGCAGGATGTAAGTACCATACGAGTTTCGCCTGACGGCAATTTCAGAATTGCATATTTGCCGTCACGTGAGGTCAGCTGTGCATAAGCACCTGCACTACGAGCCATTACACCACCTTGTCCGGGGTGCAGTTCAATGTTGTGAACCAAAGTACCAAGAGGTATTTCGGCAAGAGGGAGCGTATTTCCAATTTCAGGATCGATACCCGAACCGCTTACAATTGTTTGGCCAACTTGCAACCCGTTAGGTGCAACAATGTAACGTTTTTCGCCATCGGAGTACTGCAGAAGTGCAATACGGGCGGTACGATTCGGGTCGTACTGAATTGAATCGACAACAGCGGCAACTCCGTCTTTATCGCGTTTAAAATCGATAATACGGTATTTGCGTTTGTGTCCCCCACCTATATACCTCATTGTCATGCGGCCCTGGTTGTTTCGTCCGCCAGATTTCCGCAGGGGCTCCAACAATGACTTTTCAGGCGTAGTTGCAGTAATTGTATCAAAAGCACCAATTATTTTGTGCCTTTGACCCGGTGTTACTGGTTTTAATTTTCTTACTGCCATTTTATATTAAATATTACTATAAAAGTCAATACTTTGTCCTTTTTCCAAAGTGACGATTGCCTTTTTGTAAGCATTTGTTTTTCCGGTTATTACACCGCCTTTGGTATATCTGGACTTTACTTTTCCTCCGTTCACTATGGTATTCACTTCGGCAACTGTCACATTATAAAGGCTTTCTACTGCCTTTTTTATCTGAGGTTTTGTTGCATTTCGTTCAACCATAAAACCGTAACGATTGAATCGTTCGGCCTGCTGTGTCATTTTTTCGGTAACCAATGGTTTTATTAATATATCCATCTTTATTAAGCCTTAAAGTTTAAATGCCTCTTCAATTTTATTCACCGAACCTTCCAGAAGCACAATTTTCTTAGCGTTGAGTATCTGATAAGTATTTAATTCAGAGGCTGTTACAACCGAAACGTCCTTTAAATTTCTGGAGGACAAATATATACTATTATTTTCGACTGGTAATACGAAAAGTGACTTTTTATCAGCAATTTGCAAATTACTTCTGAGCGACACTATTTCCTTGGTTTTGGGAGTTTCAAGGTTAAAATCCTCGATCACCAGAATATTGTTTTCGGCTGCTTTGTACGTCAATGCCGATTTTCTTGCAAGTTGTTTCACTTTTTTGTTCAGCTTAAACTCATAATTACGCGGGCGTGGACCAAACATTCTGCCACCGCCACGGATTGTAGGAGATTTAATGCTGCCTGCACGTGCACCGCCTGTTCCTTTTTGTTTTTTGAGTTTACGCGTACTTCCCGAAACTTCGCCACGTTCTTTCGATTTGTGGGTTCCCTGCCTTTGGTTGGCCATGTACTGTTTTACATCGAGGTAAATTGCATGGTCACTCGGCTCAATACCGAAGATCTGTTCGTCTAACGTAACTTTTCTTCCGGTTTCTTTTCCTTCTTTATTCAGTACACTTAGTTCCATTGTTTTCTTAACATTATGTATGAACCTCTGGCGCCAGGTACTGAACCTTTTACCACAATTAAATTCTTTTCAGGAATCACTTTCAGAATCAACAGGTTTTCGATGGTTACTGTTTTGCCACCATCCCGTCCGGCCATTCTCATTCCTTTAAAAACGCGCGACGGCCATGATGATGCACCCACCGAACCCGGTGCGCGCAGCCTGTTGTGCTGACCATGTGTTGCATCGTTAACACCATTGAATGAGTGGCGTTTTACTACTCCCTGGAATCCCTTACCTTTTGAAACTCCGTCAACATCAACATAATCATTTTCATGAAAAATGGTAACGTCGATTTCCTGTCCCAATTCGTAAACTTCCTGATAGGTGTTGTGAAACTCAGCTACAACTCGTTTGGGAGTTGTACCGGCTTTTTTGAAATGCCCGAACTCAGCTTTTGTGGCGTGTTTTTCTTTCTTTTCGCCATAAGCCAGTTGCAGCGCTTCATAGCCGTCGGTTTCTGCCGTCTTCACCTGTGTGATTACACAGGGTCCGGCCTCAATCACAGTGCATGGGATGTTTTTCCCCTCAACACTGAATACGGATGTCATTCCGATTTTTCTTCCAATAATACCAGCCATTTTCGACTACTTTTTAGTTATCAAACTTTTATTTCTACTTCAACGCCACTGGGTAATTCCAGCTTCATTAAGGCGTCAATTGTTTTTGCGGTTGAGCTGTAAATGTCAATCAAACGTTTATATGACGACAACTGAAACTGTTCCCTCGATTTTTTATTTACGAAGGTCGATCTTAGAACTGTAAAAACCCTGCGATGGGTTGGAAGCGGAATCGGTCCACTTACCACTGCGCCTGTGGTTTTCACAGTTTTCACGATCTTTTCAGCTGACTTGTCAACCAGATTATGATCGTACGATTTAAGCTTAATCCTGATCTTTTGACTCATAATGAGAAAATGTTATAATTAATTTAATAAATCAGTTCTTCCTTTAATATTCTCGAGCACTTTTTCAGCAAGGGTCCTTGGCACTTCCTGATAGTGACTGAACTCCATCGACGAAGTTGCCCTTCCCGATGATAAAGTGCGCAATACAGTTACGTATCCAAATTGTTCGGCTAACGGAACTTTTGCAGTAATTACCTTTGCCCCCCCTTTGGTTTCCATCCCGGCAATATCTCCGCGCCTGCGGTTTAAATCGCCAATAATATCTCCCATGTATTCCTCAGGAGTAACAATTTCAAGTTTCATGATTGGTTCGAGCAGTTTTGGGCCTGCTTTTGAAGCTGCGCTTCTGAATGCCTGACGGGCACAGATTTCGAATGACAGCTGATCAGAGTCAACCGCATGATAAGAACCATCGAGTAATGTAACCTTCAGACTATCAACAGGGAAGCCTGCAAGCGGGCCGTTTAACAATGCAGCTTCGAAACCTTTTTGTACCGGTGGTATAAATTCTCTCGGAATTCTTCCGCCTTTCACTTCATCGATAAACTGTAAACCAGTCACGCCATCGTCTGCCGGTTCTATGCGAACAACGATATCGGCAAATTTACCGCGACCACCGGTTTGTTTTTTGAATACTTCCCTTAATTCAACAGTCTTGCTGATTGCTTCTTTGTATGCCACCTGCGGGGCACCCTGGTTACATTCCACTTTGAACTCGCGTTTCAGGCGGTCAACCAGAATTTCAAGGTGAAGTTCGCCCATCCCGCGGATAACAGTCTGTCCTGAATCAGGATCTGTATTAACCTGGAAAGTCGGATCTTCTTCTGCAAGTTTTGACAATCCCTGTGCAAGTTTATCAATATCTTTCTGCGATTTCGGTTCAATCGCGATTCCTATCACAGGCTGGGGAAAGTCCATACTTTCGAGTACGATCGGATGCGACACATCGCACAAAGTATCACCCGTGCGGACATCTTTGAATCCAACTGCCGCGCAAATATCGCCTGCTTCAATCTCATCTTTCGGATTCTGTTTATTCGAGTGCATCTGGTACAAACGCGAAATCCTTTCTTTTTTACCTGTGCGGGTATTTAAAACAGTGATTCCACCTTCGAGTCTGCCCGAATAAACCCTGATATAGGCAAGGCGACCGACAAACGGGTCGGTGGCTATTTTAAATGCAAGTGCTGCCAGTGGTTTCGAAGAATCGGGACTGCGTTTTTCCTCTTTTTCTGTCCATGGATTCACTCCAACAACATCGCCTTTATCGAGCGGACTTGGCAGGAATGCGCAAACTGCATCGAGCAAACGCTGAACACCTTTGTTTTTAAAAGCCGAACCACACATCATCGGGATAATAATCCTGGCGATGGTAGCTTTTCGGATAACAGCGAGAACTTCTTCCCGGGTGATTGAATCCGGATCCTCGAAATAACGTTCGAGCAATTCGTCGTCAACTTCGGCAACAGATTCTATCAGTTTTTCACGCCATTCTTCAGCTTGAGAAACCAGATCAGCCGGTATTTCTTCGAGATAGAATTTTGTGCCTTTTTCACTGTCTTCATACCAACGTACTGCTTTCATTTCGATAAGGTCGATAACGCCTTCGAATTTTTCTTCAGCACCGATCGGTATCTGGATCGGAACCGGATTTGCACCCAGTTTTTCCTTGATTTCCTTATAAACTTTGAAGAAATCGGCACCCGAACGGTCCATTTTGTTTACAAAAGCAATTCGCGGAACACCGTATTTTTCGGCCTGACGCCATACAGTTTCTGATTGTGCCTCAACACCACCTACCGCGCAAAATAACGCAACACTGCCATCCAAAATGCGAAGTGAACGTTCTACTTCCACTGTGAAGTCAACGTGCCCGGGAGTATCGATGATATTTATTTTGTGCTCAATGTCTTTATATTTCCAGAATGTAGTGGTGGCAGCAGCAGTAATGGTAATTCCCCTTTCCTGTTCCTGCTCCATCCAGTCCATTGTTGCGGCGCCATCATGCACTTCACCGATGCGGTGCGTTAATCCGGTATAAAACAGGATACGCTCCGACACAGTGGTTTTTCCGGCATCGATGTGTGCCATAATACCAATGTTCCTGGTATAATTCAAATCTTGTTTAGCCATTTTAAAATATTCTAATCCAAATTTCTAATCCAAAAACTTTGCTAAACTAAAATCTGAAATGTGCAAACGCGCGGTTTGCATCCGCCATTCTGTGGGTATCTTCTTTCTTTTTGAATGCGCCACCTTCTTCGTTGAAAGCAGCAACTATTTCGGCTGATAATTTATCGGCCATAGATTTGCCCGAACGTTTACGGGCGAACAGAATCATGTTTTTAATACTGATTGATTCCTTTCTTTCGGGTCTGATTTCCATTGGAACCTGGAAAGTTGCACCACCTACCCTGCGGCTTTTTACTTCAACATTCGGAGTAATATTTTCCAGCGCTTTTTTCCAGACTTCGAGCGGAGCTAACTCAGTATCTTTAACTCTTTTTGAAACCATGTCCAATGAATCGTAAAACACCGTGTATGCAACCGATTTTTTACCATCCACCATTAAATCGTTGACAAACCGGGTCACCAAAATATCGTTGAATTTTGGATCCGGAAGTAAATGTCTTTTCTTTGGTTTTGATTTTCTCATTTTTTTCTTTTTTAGTGTTATTTAAATTGGCTGCCCTTCGGCGGTCTTCAGTCTATCTCCGGAAGACATTGAGAGATATTCTTACTCAACCAAACCACTGAAATAACCTGTTAATTACTTATGATTTTTACTTTTTTACTTCTTTTGGCCTTTTGGCACCATATTTCGAACGGCGCTGTAAACGTCCTGCAACACCTGCAGTGTCGAGAGCACCACGAATCAAGTGGTAACGAACACCCGGAAGGTCTTTTACCCTGCCACCACGAACAAGCACGATTGAGTGTTCCTGCAGGTTGTGGCCTTCGCCCGGAATGTAAGCATTTACTTCCTTCCCATTTGTTAACCTTACCCTGGCTACTTTACGCATTGCAGAATTTGGCTTTTTAGGCGTGGTTGTATAAACACGAACGCATACACCGCGACGTTGCGGGCATGAATCCAAAGCCGGAGATTTACTCTTATCGACTTTACTTTGTCTTCCTTTCCTAACTAATTGTTGAATAGTTGGCATAAATACCTGTTTTTTATATAGTTAATAATCTTTTCAAAATCGGACTGCAAAAGTATGCAAAAATCATTAAAAACCACTATTTAAGAGAGAAAAAAGCATACTACCCCCTTAAAACGGCTTGCAAAAGTACAATTTCTATTTAATGTACAATAGTATTTTTTGTTTTTTTTCAAAAAATTAAAATTGAAAAGTGTTGATGGAGACTGATTTGTCTGATTTCAGTTAAAATGCAATTTTTTAGAATTGGTTATGAATAAACCTGAGATTAATGTTTAAATCACTGCATTTTTTCCCTGAAAACCGAAACCAGCGGATCGACAAGCCGTTCGATTAATCGCCTGTCTTTTGTTACTATTTCTGCATTTCCCTGCATCTCCTGGTTAAACGGAAGTACCTGCTTGTAATTGGTAACAAGATTATTGTTCAAACTGATTTCTGCTGTGTAATATCCACCTTTGTCGGATACAACCGGAACCATTGAAATGTTTGTAATTTTTCCTTCGAGCAGACCAAATTCCATGTACGGATAATTATCGAGTTTGATATTTACCCGCTGACCAACTTCAACTTTGCCAGCGCCTGCAAGCGGCACAGTGGCTTTCCCGATAATTTCCTGCTGATTTCCGGGAACCACAGTAAAAACCACGTTTCCTGCTGAAATATATTGATTTACACTCCAGAAATTGGTAAAAGTAACCTTTCCTGCGATCGGGGTTATTAAAACAAAGGCCTGTTCCCATGCTTTAAGCTGATTGACCAGGTTATCGTATTTTTCTTTTAAAGCGGCAAGCAATTTATTCTCAGTTTCGGCTTCGAGCACCTTTTGTTCCTGAATCTGCTGTTTCAATTGGTTCATTGTTATTTGCGTGCTGGCAAGGTTAGTCATGGCATTCTGGTAAGCATATTTTTGTTTTAACATGGAAGCCTTCGATTTTTCAAAATCAACATCCGACATTACGTTTCTGACATGCAAAGCCGAATCGCGGAAAAACTGGTTCGATGCCAGAATGTAATCGTCGTTGAGAACACTGATCTGCTGTCGGAGTTTATCGTAATAATTTGAATAATCGGTCACCTGTTTTTCAAGCGATTTTATCCTTTGTTCGTAAGTATTAAAGTTTACTGAAGTCTGATACTCACGAAGCTGACTTACAAACGATGAGTAAAATGTGTGGTTTAATCCCAGACTGAATTCTTTTTTAAAAGAAAATGCATTGAATTTGACCGGTTCTGAAAAGTAATCCTGCATCGAATCAAGTATTTCAATCAGTTCAAAAGCATCCTTGTAATCGGCAGGATTTTCAATGATTCCCAGAACAGTGCCGGCCTCCACATTTTGTTTGTCTGTTACAAAAAGCTGGTCGAGTTTTCCATCAGACCGGGCAACAACCGAAATTGGCGGATTTGCCGAAACAATGGTCACTCGTGCGTTAATCAGGTCGGGGTACTTGTAAAAATAACTTCCGCCAAGCAAAACCATCACAACGAGGAAAATAATAACAATACCCCGGCGGACAATCCATTTTGGAGGTGTACCCATAATCTCCTGCACTTCGTCGGAACGTAATTCAATCTGGCCTCCTTTCCCTTCGGGCCTTTCCCCCACGGGTGAAACTTTGGAATCTTCAATATTTTTACTTTCAATACTCATCAATATTTTTTGCTCTGTTCTCCTTCCCCTCCGGGAAGACCGGGAAGTGGCTTTTTAATTTCCAAGTTCAAGCTGGTTTTTCACCAGATTATAATAAAATCCTTTTTTTGCTGCCAGTTCAGAATGTGATCCCACTTCAACAATTTCACCTTTTTCCAGAACTACAATCTGATCGGCATCCTTAACCGTACTCAGCCGGTGTGCCACTGTAACCACCGTTTTTCCCATAAAAAATTCGTTCAGGTTTTCAATAATCACCTTTTCGTTATTTGCATCCAATGCATTTGTTGCTTCGTCAAAAAACAGGAATTCAGGATTTTTATATACAGCGCGGGCAATCAGAATTCGTTGTTTCTGTCCCTGGCTTAAACCTGCTCCTTCCTGTCCTATTTTTGTATTGAACCTTAACGGCAGACTTTGAATGTAATCGAGAATATTTGCCATTTTAACAGCATTGTACAATTTCTCTTTATCGGGATGATCCTCGCCGATGGCAATGTTGTTGGCAATCGTATCGGAAAAAATGAAACCATCCTGCATCACCACACCACATTTACTGCGCCACATTTCCATGCTGAACTGGTTAAGATTATTTCCACCAATCTCAATTTTTCCAAGATACGGAGGATAAAAGCCAAGCAGCATTTTTATCAGTGTTGTTTTGCCACTACCGCTTGAACCGACAATTGCGGTTATTTTATTATGCAGAATTTTGAGATTAATATCGTTTAAAACCCTTGGCGATTTTGGCCCTTCGTAATGAAACGAAAGATTTCCGACAACAATATCTTTATTTTCTGGCAGTTCATAAATCCTGAACATATTTGCATCCTCTTCATCATCGTTATTATGAATTTCACCCAAACGTTCGAGGCTGATTTTCGCATCCTGCCCGGCATGCATAAAAACGATGAATTCGTTAACCGGACTGTTGATCTGACCAATTATATATTGCACAGCCATCATCATACCAAGCGTCATGTCGCCTTCAATGACAGCTTTTGCTGCAATAAACGAAATCAGAATATTTTTTGCCTGGTTAATAAAAACCGAACCTGCCTGCTGGTTCTGGGTCAGCATCAATCCCTTTACATTTAGTTTAAAAAGCCGTGCCTGGATGCGCTCCCACTCCCAGCGTTTTTGTTTTTCGCAATTATTGAGTTTGATTTCCTGCATCCCGGTGATCAACTGGTAAACATTGCTCTGGTTGGCTGCAGCCACGTTGAAACGTTTGTAATCCAGTTCCTTTCTCTTCTTCAGGAACATCATGATCCACAAAACATAAAGCGTGCTTCCGAGGTAAAATATCAGCAAAATGGTCCAGTCGTAATAAGCCAGAACGAAACTGTAAATAATAAAGGTAAAGATACCAAACGACATGCTGATTAAACTCCCGGTCAGAAAAGTCTGTACACGTTCGTTATCTTCAATCCGCTGGCGCAGATCGCCAATTTGTTTGGCATCGAAGAACCTGATTGGCAGTTTCATCAGTTTTATCAGAAAATCTGAGATTAAAGAAATGCTGATGCGAGTGCTGGTGTGAAGCATTATCCAGCTCCGGATAAAACCAACTGCAGTCTGACTGGCAGTTAATACCAATTGAGCGACCAGAACCAGAACAATAAAACTTAAATTATTTGTAGTGATTCCGACATCGACAATTGCCTGAGTCAGAAACGGAAACAAGAGACTGAGAATACTGCCTGTGAAAAAGCCTAAAAAAAGCTGGTTTATCAGTTTCCGGTAAGGTTTTAAATAGGTAAAAAGAAAGCTGAATCCGGTTTTGTTCACCTTTTCCCCTTCTTCTTTATAAAATTCGGCAGTGGGTTCGAGAAGTAAAATAATTCCTGCCGGAATGTCATTCTGCTTCGTAGTTGCCCAGCATTTTAAAAACTCTTCTTTATTGTATGTTACCAATCCGTGCGCCGGATCGGAAATGTAAAATTCAAGGGCCTCCTCCCGCCCTCCCCCGAAGATTGAGGAGAAAGAAAAAGACTTTTTCTTTTTTATTTTGTACAGGACAACAAAATGGTACTGGTTCCAGTGAAGAATGACAGGAAGTGGAACTTCCAGCAGTTTATCCCAACTCAACCGTGCACCCTGTGTGCGGAATCCGATTTTTTCCGCAGCATCGCTGATGGTAAGCAGCGAAACACCTTCGCGGGTTTTCCAGGTAAGGTCGCGCAATGTTTCCAGGTTATAATGCCTCCCGAAATGTTTTGCCACAATGCGCAGACAGGTTGGTCCGCAGTCCATTGCATCGGGTTGCATATAATGTGGAAATTTTGGCATAATTCTGTTTTGTTGGCGAAAGATAATAAAATGCTTTTTAACCCGCCTGTTTTAAGCAGTCTCGTTTTTAACACACAACTTTTCAGCAGTTTACATTTTACTGAAATATGTTAATAACTGACAACGCTGACCAATAAAAATCAAATTGATTCCCTGACTTAACCGATCCTGAGTACCGGAGACAGTTCTTCGGGCAATTTATCCGCAGGGTAGCAAACTTTTTCCAGGAACAAACCCGATGGCGGCGCGGTAAATTTTGCCACCAGCTCTGAAGGTTGGGTAAAAAACGACTGAATTTCGGCAACCGAAAGTTTACCCCTGCCAGCTTCAACCATCACGCCAACCATGCGGCGAACCTGTTTCCACAAAAAATGGCTGCCTGAAACACGGATCAGAATCAAATCGCCCGTTTCGACAATTTCAATTTTACTGATTTCAACCAGTGTTGATTTATCTTCATCCGATTTTTCGGCAAAGTTTTTAAAATCCTTCATTCCGGTAAAAAGTGCAGCTACCTGTCTCATTTTATAAATGTCGAGCGGGTCTTTCACCCACCAAACCATTTTTTTACCAAAAGCTGTGGGTCGTTTCGAAATCTGGTACAAATAACTTCGGTGCACAGCATCGTACCGGGCATGAAATTTCGCAGAAACCTGCTCAACATCTTTAATTACAATATCGGATGGCAGACGGTCATTCAACTGGTACTTCAGCAGTAATGGTTTCAAATTCCGGTTAACATCGAGATGTGCAACCTGGGCAAGAGCATGAACACCCTGATCGGTACGCCCAGCCCCGTAAAGTTCGATTTTTTCACCATGAAAGATTTCCTTGCAGGCAGCGAGAATTGTTCCCTGCACCGACTTTGCCCCTTTCTGTAATTGCCATCCCGAATATCGGGTGCCATCATATTCAATTGTTAATTTAAAGCGTGCCATTTCCTGAAATCAACTAAAACATCATTTGAATAAAATTACCGCTAAAACAACAATTGCAGGTAAAAATCCAATCAATGAAATCGCCTTTGCACGTGATTCATACTTTTCCTTATCGTTTAGCCAGTAAAACAATCCGATTGGAAGGACTGCAATAAACAAAACTGTCCCGATGAAATTAAACACTTCGTCTTTGTTGGTCAGAAACCGGAATGAATGTTTTCCTTCATCAGAATACCATATTGCCAAAGAAATTACAAATGATAAAAAAATGAGGACAACCGGGAAAATACGACAGCAATATTTGTTTTTTTCCATCTGATCGTTTTGTTACAAATTACCGTAAAGATATGTATTCATTTAATTCTCGCGGATTATTACCGATTTTGTATCGGAACTCCATGCCGAAAAATAGCCAAGCGCGCCGTTTGAAATGTTTGAAACCGGATTTGCCGGGGCAGCCGATCCCGGATTGTTATTAACCAGATCGATAAACGTCTTAAAATAATCGTAGGCGCTTTTATCTATCGAGATCAACTGAACTTCAACTGTATCGTTTACTTCGTACCAATCGTTCAATAACGAAATTTCCACACTGTTGCCATCCACATAATTGTCGTCAAAAACGATGAAATCGTCGATACCGCTGGCAAGCAAGCCGTTTTTATAAATCTTGATCCGGTAATAATTTTCTATCTGGGGCGGATCGGAAAAATAAACATTCAGGTAATAACCTTTTTCAAAAAATGAGTACCTGTCTTCGTAATAATATTGTAATGAATCGATTGGCACTGTCTCGGTCAGTTTCGAATTTGCCTCGTAAATTTCACCCTCCGCCTCGATATATAAATGATAAGTTGCGCCGGTTTTCAATCTTAAATTATCCGATTTGTACTCACCTTCTCCCACATCGTACAACAAATATTTTTCACCCAAATTACTTAAAATGGTAACCAGAGCACCCGATACCTTTTCTGATGGCAGAGTATCGAAAAAGCTTGATGTTTTTGAGATTTTAACCAATGCAAAATCGGGATTGGTTTTAATATTTCCTTCTATTACAATTTCAGGTGCAGCCTCGTTTAAATCGACATCAATCACTTTTTCGCACCCAGCAATAAAGAGAGGTAAAATCCAGATGAAATATTTATAAAATCGTTCCATTTTTCATTTAAGCATCAAAATTTAAACCTGTAACTCACAGATGGAATTGCCTTAAAAATAGCAAATTGCACAGCTTCAGTAACATTCGGATTGTCTTCATTTTGTCTGAATTGAATAAAATAAGCATTTTCGCGGGCATAAGCATTATATACCGAGAAATTCCATTCCGATTCAAACTTTTTTGTTTTTTTATTTTGCCAGGTCAAACCAATATCAAGCCGGTGGTAAGGAGGCATCCTGTATCCGTTTCTTTCAGTGTAATAACCGGTTATCAGCCCATCGATCTCATATTTTCCGCTTGGAAAAGTTGCCGCATTGCCGGTGTAATAAATCCAGTTGGCCGACAAAGTGAGTTTTGGTGTAATTTCGTAAATACCCACAAGAGCCAGATCGTGAATCCGGTCCTGTCGCGCAGGAAAAGGATTTCCATCGTTAATCTCAGCAAACTGCCGCAATGTTCTCGACCAGGTGTAGCTTACCCATCCATTCAACCTGCCAAAATTACGTTTAAACATAAACTCAATACCATACGCCCAGCCTTTTCCAAAAACAAGTTCCGATTCAACAGTAGAATTAAATACCAGTTCTGCACCATTTTTATAATCTATCTGGTTTTTTAAATCCTTGTAATAAACCTCGACCGACGATTCATATTCATTATCCCTGAAATTCCTGAAATATCCTGCTGAAAACTGGTCAGCAATCTGAGGTTTGACATTATTGCTGCTTGGCAGCCACAAATCGGTGGGCGTGGTTGTGGTTGAATTCGAAAGCAGGTGTAAAAACTGGTAAATACGGTTGTACGATGTTTTCAGCGAGCTTTTTGTTGTTAGAAGATAACTTAGTCCCAGTCGTGGTTCAAGTCCGCCCTGTGTTTTGAAAAACTTAAAATCATTCAGTTTGATTGTATTGACCAGGTTGCCTTGCTTGTCGAATTCATAAAAGTCTCCCGGACCAACATTGCTGAAAAGTGCCAGTCGCAGACCGTAACTCAGTTTCAGCCGTTCCGAAATATTCTGGTTATTCGAAATATATGCAGCCCACTCAATGGCTTTTCTTGTTGTTATTGTTTCAGGATTGATTGCCGAATTTTCAGAAACCCTGATTTCACCCGGCATTATGTTGTGATAAATTGCATTGCCTCCAAACTTTACGGTGTTCCGGGCATTAGCATACCAGGTAAAATCCTGTTTAAAATTCAAATCGCCGATCTGAGATCCGATGGTCACATTTACATCACCCAGTATGTTAATATCGTACGAGTAGTTACTCACGATAAAAGACGTGTTTGAAAAGAGCTTTTCGCTGAAATTATGGTTCCAGCGGACAGTTCCTGTGGCATTTCCCCAATCGAAACCGAATTCGTTTGAATAACCAAAATCATCGCGGCCAAAATAACCCGAAAGGTAAATCCGGTTGTTGTTATTGATTTTATAATTGGCTTTCAGGTTGACATCATAAAAATAAAGTTGTGTATCGTGCAATTCTTCTTTTTTCGATAACTTTAGGAAAACATCGGCATAAGTCCGCCTGGCGCTCACAATAAACGATCCTCTATCTTTAACAAGCGGGCCTTCCACTGCCAGGTTCGAAGATATCAACCCGATACTTCCGGCGACACCAAAATCTTTCATGTTGCCTTCTTTCATTTTTATATCGAAAACAGACGAAGCCCGGCCACCATATTCAGCCGGAATAGAACCTTTCAAAAGGGTTGCATCGCGAATTGCCTCAGAATTAAAAATTGAAAAGAATCCTAACAAATGTGAAGCATTGTACACAGGAGCTTCGTCAAGCAGAATCAGGTTCTGGTCAATCCCGCCCCCCCGTACATAAAAACCTGAATTACCTTCACCTGCCGCTTTTACACCCGGCGTCATCTGCACTGTTTTCAGAATGTCCTGTTCTCCAAAAATTACAGGTATTTTTTCCACTTCCTTTGGCGACATTTTTACATTTCCCATGTCAACCGAGGTTACATTCCGGTCAGGTCGTTCTCCTGTAACCACAACATTACCAATCTCATAATTCTTCTCCTGAAGCTCAACATCGATTTTAATATTTCCCTTTAAATCGATCTTTTTTTCAATACTTTCATAACCAACGTACTGAAAACGGACAGTGTGAAAACCGGAAGGAAGCGTAATTGAATAAAATCCGTATGGATTGGAAGTTGTGCCGGTATTCGTATTTCCATCCACAATTACGGATGCACCTGGAAGCGCTTCACCAGATGAACCATCGGAAATGTGACCGCTCAAAACAAATTTTTGTTGCGCCAGCACTGTAAAATGCAGAAAAAACGCAAACGCAACAAAAAGTATTTTTTGAATCATGGATTTAATTTACGAGGGGGCAAAAATAGGAATATTATCGGGTGGATTTGCAGAAAATATTACATAAACATGAATTACGATTTTTTTAATAAACGTCCTGCTGAAACCTTTTTTCCCTTTTAAGTTTCTTTACATAATCTTCTGCTTTTCCAATACTTACGCCACCTTGTGCCATGATAATTTCGAGAAGGGTTTTATTAACATCTTTTGCCATCGATTTCATATCGCCACAAAGGTAAAAATGCGCGCCATCTTCGAGCCATCTGTAAATTTCCTCCTGATTTTCGAGCATTTTGTGCTGAACGTAGATTTTATCCTCCTGGTCGCGGGAGAAAGCCACTTCCATTCTTTCCAGATGGTTCGATTCAAGCCATTTTTGCCATTCTTCGCGGTACAGGAAATCGTTTTTCAACTTTCTGTCGCCGAAAAAAAGCCATGTGCCGCCAGTTTTGTTGTCGGTTTCGCGTTGCTGCATGAATGCGCGGTAAGGTGCGATGCCTGTTCCGGCGCCCACCATTATTAATTTTGCCCCGTTTGCAGGAAGCTTAAATGATGGATTTTTTTCGATGTAAACAGGAATCTGGTCGTCGATTTCGATGTTGTCGGCCAGAAGTGACGAACAGGCGCCGTTTCTCAACCTGTTTTTACGCTCGTATCTGACCACTGAAACAGTTGCATGAATTTCATCGCCCACTGTGTCCTGGCTCGACGAAATGGAATAAAGCCGTGGAGGAAGCTGGCGCAATATCCCTGCAAGTTTATCCGGATTCCATTCAAAAGGAAAATCCTCAAGAAGATCTAACAAATCGTGCCCGAAAAGATATTCGTCAATTTGGTTTTCATCTGCAATCAGATTACCAAGATCGCGATTTTCAGTAACCTCGTAATATTTTCTCACAGTATCGAAAGTCAGTACAGTTATTTCAAAATGATGGGTCAAAGCTTCCCTGATGGTCATTTCACCTGTTTCAAGGAAAACTTTGTGATCCGGATCAAATCCTGTGTATTCAATAATCTGTTCAACAAGCAATTCAGGATTTTTAGCAAAAATACCCACCGAATCGCCCGGTTCGTAAACCATCCCCGATTCTTCAACCGACAATTCAATATGATAAACCTCCTTGTCCGATTCATTCCCCGAAATTCTTACTTTTTCCAGAACAGTTGCCATAAAAGGATTCTTTTTCGAATATTCCTCCACCGGCAATTTTTCTGATGTTTCAATCTTCACTTTCGATTCGGAAGGTGCGATATTCAGCAGGAAATTATTCATCCAGATTTCTGCGTTCATTTCGTAATCAACATCGCATTTAACAATTGGGGTAATTCTGAACGCTCCGAGTTGTTTAATTGCCTGGTCGATGTCTTCACCTGTTTTACAGAAATGCTTGTACGATTTGTCGCCAAGCGCCAACACTGAATAACTCAGATTCTGAAGTTTTGGCGCCCTTTTTCCTGTGATAAATTTGTAAAAGTCAGCGGCCATGTCAGGCGGATCGCCCTCTCCGTGAGTACTGACAATTATGGCAATATTCTCTTCATCAGGTAATTTTCTTACGTCGTAATCGTACAAATTAAAAACACTTGCTTTAATATTCTTATTAATTGCTTTTTCTGCCAGTTTTTCAGCCAGTTCGTGCGAATGCCCTGTTTCAGAACCAAAAAGAATAGTAAGATTTGCAAAGATTTCAGGTTCGCTTTTTACACCAGGCACTGAAACCGAAACTGAAGTAACCGGTCCCGGGATCAGGGAAAGGCGTCCTTCAAAAAAACCATGAAGCCAGATTGTCTGTTCCGCAGTCAGCTCTTTCACAAGTTCTTCAAGTGCGTTTCGTTGTTTATCATTAAGCGGATTTGATCTCAGATTCATTTCAAAACAAATTTTATAAATATCTTCCTGTAAAAAATAACTGTTACCGTACAATTCATTAAAACATTGTATTCCTGATCAGGTTTAAACGTCATTTATTCCAATCGAATCTTATTAAGCAAATAAATGGCGAAATTGTTTACCGTTTTCAGAAGAAAATAAAACCTTCAAAATTGAAAAAGCTAAATAAAAATTGCGTTAAAATCGAATTTAATCGATTGTAAATATGTGGTTTGAATAAGATAGTCCTTAAAAACAGCTTAAAAATAAATTTGACAGAAAAACAGGAAAAACCACACTTCTGGATAATGTTTTATATCACATTTTAACTTATTTTTTATCCTCTTGGATGTTAATAAAATATTACTATTTTTGGTGGCCTTATCCGAAAAAATTCCGGTGGGAGAATAATATAAAATCAAAAATTAATATAAAATGAAAGTTTACAAAACGAATCAGATTCGTAATATCACGTTAGTTGGGAATGCTGGCAGTGGGAAAACCACCCTTGCAGAAGCGATGCTTTTCGAGGGTGGAGTTATCAACCGAAGGGGTGAAATCACATCCAAAAACACAGTTTCAGATTATACACAGATTGAACAGGATTACGGCAATTCGGTGTATTCATCGGTAATGTACACAGAAATTAACGGAAAAAAGATCAATATCATCGATGCTCCCGGCATGGATGATTTATGTGGAAGCGTGGTTTCGTCGTTGTATGTTACAGACCTGGCAGTGATTACAATAAATTGCACAAACGGTGTTGAAGCAGGAACCGAAAGTGCTTACCGGCATGCCGATTCAGCGCATATTCCGGTTGTATTTGCCTTTAACCAGCTCGATCACGATAATTCTAATTACGATTCAGCGCTCGAACAGTGCAAAAATTCGTTCGGAAACAAGGTAACTGTCATTCAGTATCCTGTTGATGCCGGCCCTGGTTTTACTTCAATAATCGATGTATTGAAGATGAAAATGTACAAATACGGCAAAGATGGCGGCAAACCCGAAGTATTGGAAATACCGGCTTCGGAATTGGACAAAGCCACTGAATTGCATAACGAACTGGTTGAAATGGCAGCCGAAAACGAAGAATCGCTGATGGAGCTTTATTTTGAACAGGGATCACTTTCGGAAGAAGACATGCGCAAGGGAATCCGTCTCGGAATTCTGGACCGCAGCCTTTACCCGGTTCTTTGTACCGGTGCAAAAAAGAATATTGGCGTTAGCCGTTTGCTCGAATTCATCGGAAATAACGCTCCGGCATCTGACGAAAGAAATAAAATCGGTGTGGTAAGTGGAAAAGAATCGCCGATGGTTGAAACTGAAAAACCCAGTTTGTTTGTTTTCAAAACTTCGGTCGAATCGCACGTAGGTGAAATAACCTATTTTAAAGTAATGTCGGGAAAAATAACCGAAGGACTGGATCTGATCAACACCACCACTGCCAACAAGGAAAGGCTTTCGCAAATATTTGTATCGGCCGGTAAAAACCGTGAAAAAATTGAAGAACTGGTGGCTGGCGATATCGGTTGCACTGTAAAACTGAAGGAAACCAAATACAATCATACACTGGCAACCAAAGAAAATGACACAAAATATGCCCCGATTAAATTCCCGCTGCCAAGAATTTCCGTGGCGATGAAAGCCAAAAATGAATCGGATGATGAAAAGGTTGGCGAAGTACTGAATAAAATGAAATTTGAGGATCCGACTTACCTTGTGGAATACTCAAAAGAATTAAAACAAATGATTGTTCAGGGACAGGGCGAATACCACCTGAATATTCTGAAATGGTATTTTGATCATGTTTATAAAATCGAAGTAGAAACATTTGCTCCAAAAATACCATACCGCGAAACAATAACAAAATCTGCACAGGCCGATTACCGCCACAAAAAACAGTCAGGTGGAGCCGGTCAATTTGGTGAGGTACATCTGATTATTGAGCCTTTCGAAGAAGGTGTTGCACCAAAAAATATGTTTAAGTTTGGTGAAAAAGAACAAAAAATTTCGGTTCGCGACACACAGGAATATACACTTCCATGGGGTGGAAAACTGATTTATCACAACTGTATCGTTGGTGGATCGATCGATGCCCGTTTCATGCCTGCCATTTTAAAGGGAATCATGGAAAAAATGGAAGAAGGTCCGCTGACAGGATCGTATGCACGCGACATCAGGGTTTATGTTTACGATGGTAAAATGCACCCTGTCGATTCAAACGAAATCTCGTTCAGGCTTGCCGGAAGAAATGCTTTCAGCAAGGCATTTAAAAACGCCGGTGCAAAGATCCTCGAACCCATTTTCAATTTAAATGTCTGGGTTCCTTCCGACAGAATGGGCGATACAATGAGCGACCTTCAGGGACGCCGTGCCATGATTATGGGAATGGGATCGGAAAGAGGACTTGAAAAAATCACTGCAAGAGTGCCTTTGAAAGAAATGTACAAATACACAACTTCGCTTAGTTCAATCACCGGAGGCCGTGGCTTGTTCAATATGGAATTCAGCGAATATGAAAAAGTTCCGGCAGAAGTACAGGATGAACTGCTCAAAGCATACTCAGAAGAGCAGGAAGAAGAATAGAAATTTTCTAATCCAATTTTAGTAATATCTAATTCAGAGACCCTGGTTCGCAAGAACCGGGGTTTTCTTTTTGTCAATTTTTGCCCGGTTTGGTTTTTAAAGGTTGCCAGTTTTTCGTAAATTGCAGGGAACTAAAAAATTACAACCGATGAATATCCATTTCAGCCTTCCGCTTACCAAGGCATTTGACCGAATGAAAAAAGCCTTGTTTCAGCCTTTCGATATTACAAAATGGTTCAGGATAGGTTTTACTGCCTGGCTGGCGGGATTGACTGACTGCAATGGCGGAGGTAACGGAAGATACGGAAACAGTTCTCACAATCAATGGGATGAATTTTTCAATTTTCCGCAAACTGCCTGGAACTGGCTCATTGACAATCCACTTTGGTTTAATCTGATCATTTTGGGAGTAATAATGCTTTTCGTTTTGGTTACTGTCTTTACTTGGATCAGTTCGCGTGGAAAATTTATGTTTTTGCTTAATGTGATACACGATAATTCCGAAATAAGTGAACCCTGGCATGAATACCGCAGGGAAGGCAATTCCCTGTTTTTCTGGCAATTCTTTTTCGGTTGGTTAGCTTTTGCAGTTTTTATGGTGTTTTTAGTTTACTGTTTTGTAACTGCAAAAACCCTTTATTTTGGCGATTTTCCAAAAATTGCCATTTTCTGGTCGGTTGCAATGCTGGTTTTAATCTTCATCGGATTGCTGATCGTTTTCGGATATATTTCACTGTTTCTGAAAGATTTTGTTGTGCCAATCATGTATAAACACAGGATTGGTGTTTTGCAGGGATGGACAAAGTTTCTCGGTTTGTTTTTCAGAAATTTCTTTCCATTTGTGGGATATGGCATGTTTGTGTTTATCCTTGGAATAGCAGTGGCCTTTATTGTGATATTTTTTGCACTTGTCACATGTTGCATCGGGCTGCTGATTTTGTTCATTCCGTATTTAGGAGCAGTTGTAATTTTACCCATCAGTTATACTTTCAGGGCTTTCAGTATCGAATTCCTGGCACAATTTGGCGATAATTTTAATGTTTATCCGTCGGGAAATGAAGATGTTGCGATTGAACCGACTATCTAAAATTTTAAATATTGATGAGATTTGATGAATTTCAGTTCAGCTCTGACGGAAACGGCGTATCACAAACAGGTTCAAAATCGTTTTAGTCTGAAATCAGATCGGAAATAATGATCTAAAATGCTTTTTTTCAGGATTTTTTGAATAGTGGTACACTGAAAAATCAGTCCTTGTCCCTGAAAAGATGGAAGAATCCGTGTGCACGTCTTCGCTCGCCATCGCGCCCCTCGCCTACCACATTGTAATAATAAACACCGGGACTTGCATACCTGCCTCCCATTCCGCGGCCATCCCAAACAGTTTCGGTCCAGGTTCCTTCAAAACCCCTGACATCTCCGCTTTCCCAATGATGAACCCGTTTCCCCCACCGGTTGTAAATATCGATCTCAATACTCTGCATCGACCAGAATTTCACCACGAATTCATCGTTGGTTCCATCCCCGTTCGGCGTAAAAACATTGGGAACAGCAATAAACGAAGTATCTGCCACAATATAATCACCCAGATAAAATGTATCGACACAAACCTGCTGACCTGTAATTTTTTTCGATACAAGTTTTACCATGTAAGTACCCGAATTTTCGTAAGTATAAACCGGGCTGTCGTCGTAAGCGATAATTTCAATACTGTCAACCGGTGTTGTTGAACCCTGCGATTCCCTTTTTATCTGGTCCAGATCGCGAAAGAAAAACCATTCATACTGTCCGGGTGTTCCGTTTTTCGAATTATTTGTAAAAGTCACGGTCAGGGGCGCTTCACCATTTTGTTTGTCAACACTGAAATCCGCTTTTGTGACAATAGAATTGTAGGTAACAACCGCCGAGTTTTGGCACGAAAATTTATCGTAAACTCTCAGTGTGTAATCGGTATTTTGTGCAGGCGGATTAAAAATCTGCGGATTCAGCACTGCAGCAATAATTTCCGATCCGCTTTCCCACTGTACTTTAACTCCCTTGTTTAGTTCAATTGCGGCATTGCTTGCCAAATCGTAATAAGTCAATATTGCAGTGGTGTAAGAGCCGTTTAATTTAAACCAGTCGCAGTTCGATTCTGTAATTGCCGCTGCCGGCGTAAACCAGTCGTTAAAAACCCATGCTCTTTCAGTGTAAGTATTTGCAGCCTGTGTTATTGTTACCCGGTAACATCCGTCAGCTAACCCGTTTATTTCCGATGATTGAGCAGAAATGCTTTCTGAAAAATAAAATTCAAACGAACCGTTGCCCGGATTGTATTTTTCCCATAAAAAAGTTTTACTTCCGGTCCAGGTTGTATTTGCCCTCAGCGCTGCGTTTGCTGCGCCTTCCACAGGAACACAAAAAATATAAATACTGTCGGTTTCAGCAAAAACCGGGTAGCTTGTTTTATCCGATCCTGATGATCCGGGAGCTGTTATCTGAGCACCCGCAACGCCGGTCAGTAAAAACATTACCACAACAAATACAGAATTCAGAAAGCTTTTGCTATTCATAAAAAAACAATTGATGTGCAATATTAACGTATAATTTTTATTTAATTGTTTGCACTGCTGTAAAAATCCGATTTACTGACGAAATTTGAACATTGACAATTTTGTTGATAAAACACCGCAACAAAACAGACGAAACCTTTGAACATCTTTTACTTTTGTGTTTTTTTAATGAAAAACAATCTTTATTGTGCTCGATTATTTAAAAGAACTGAATAAGGCTCAGTATGAAGCTGTTGTACACACCGAAGGACCGGCATTGATCATTGCGGGCGCCGGATCGGGGAAAACCCGCGTATTAACCTACCGGATTGCACATTTGCTGAAACAGGGAGTGAGGCCATCGACAATTCTGGCATTGACTTTTACAAACAAAGCGGCCCGCGAAATGAAAGACCGTATTTCGGTGGTTGTGGGTGAAAACACAGCGCGCTATTTGTGGATGGGCACGTTTCACAGCATCTTTGCAAGGATTCTGCGGACTGAACACGAAATTCTGGGCTATCCGGCAAATTTTACAATTTACGACAGCTCCGACAGCAAAAGCCTGATTAAAACAATTATCAAGAGTTTTGGATTAGACGATAAAATCTATAAACCGGGCACTGTTGCCAGCCGCATTTCGATGGCAAAAAATAACCTGATCACTCCCAATGTTTATGCCAACGAAACTGAAATCAGACTGGTTGACAAAAACATGAGAATGCCTGCAATCGCAGAAATTTACAGGGAATATGTAAAACGGTCGTTTTTGTCGGGTGCAATGGATTTCGATGATCTGCTGCTGAAAACAAACCTTCTTTTCCGCGATCATCCTGAAATTCTGGCAAAATATCTCGACCGGTTCGATTATGTTCTTGTTGATGAATACCAGGATACCAATTACGCCCAATACCTGATCATTAAAAAACTGTCGTCAAAAACAAATAACATCTGTGTTGTCGGCGACGATGCACAAAGTATTTATTCATTCCGCGGTGCACGCATTGAAAATATCCTCAACTTCAAAATCGATTATCCTGATCATAAAATTTTTAAGCTCGAACAAAATTACAGATCGACCCAAACCATCGTAAATGCTGCGAACCATGTGATTTCGAAAAATAAAAAACAAATTCCGAAAACAGTGTTCTCGGAAAAAGAACACGGAAAACCGATCAAGGTTATTTCGGCGCTTACAGATAATGAAGAAGGTTTTATGGTGGTTCAGGAAATTGCTGAAACACAGTTGCGCAACCATTATAAAAACGAAGATTATGCAATTTTGTACCGTACCAATGCCCAATCGAGAATTTTTGAAGAAGCGCTCAGGAAAAGAAATATTCCATACAAAATATACGGAGGGCTGAGTTTTTACCAGCGCAAGGAAATTAAGGATTTGCTCGCGTATTTCAGGTTAACAATCAACCCGGCCGACAACGAAGCGCTGAAACGCGTGATCAATTTCCCTGCCCGCGGAATCGGGGCCGCAACAATCGAAAAAATCGAAAATGCTGCATCGGAAAACAACAGTTCGATGTGGAATATTATTGAAAACCTGGAAACTGGCAACGATGCCGGATTAAACAAAGGAACAATTTCAAAGGTCCTGAATTTCAGAAATATTATAAAAAAATACCAGACAATTTCGGTTGAAAACGATGCTTTCAATACGTCGAAATTGATTGCCGAAGATTCGGGAATTCTGATCGAACTTTATAACGATAAATCTCCCGAAGGAGTGAGCCGTTTTGACAATATCCAGGAGTTGCTGAATGCCATCCAGGAATTCACAATCAATGCACTCGAAACCGGAGAATCGGCCAGGCTGCCTGATTTTCTGGAAGATGTGGCTTTACTGACCGACCAGGACACGGAAAAAGACGAAGACCGCGACAAAGTAACTTTAATGACAGTGCATTCGGCCAAAGGACTGGAATTTAAAAATGTTTTCATCGTCGGGCTTGAAGAAAACCTTTTTCCGTCGCAACACCAGGATCAAAAACAAAGCGAAGGATCGCTTGAAGAAGAACGCCGTCTGTTTTACGTGGCTTTGACACGTGCCAAGGAAAATGTCTGGTTTTCGTACGCCAATCAGCGCTACCGCTGGGGAAACCTCGATTTTTGCTCTCCCAGCCGGTTTCTGGAAGAAATGGATGAGAGATTTCTGGATCAGTCCGGATTTTCAGGTTTCAGGCAAAACCAACGTAAAAGTTTTACATCCGATCCTGAAATGGATAACCTTAGACCCAAATTTAACAAGTCATATTCGGCCCCTGTTTTTAAATCACTGAATCAGCAAAACATATTTGGCAGAAAACCCGTTACATTAAGCGAAAACCCTGAACAATCGTCATTTGCCGGCGATGATCCGTTAAAAATACAATCGGGAATGGTGGTTGAACATCAAAGGTTCGGAGAAGGGAAAGTGTTAAAAATTGAAGGCGAAATGCCAAATATCAAGGCAACTATATTTTTTCAGAGTTCAGGGCAGAAGCAGTTACTGCTGAAATTTGCCCGGCTAAAAATCAAAGGTTGAAAAGATACATTTGAATAAAAATTGCGTTTTGTACAGAAATAATTAGTTTTGCAAAAAAAATCACCTGAACCCTTTTAACAATTACATATTTTAATCTATCAGTAAAAATGGAAAAGTATTACAATACACAAAGAAAAAAACTTCCGCTACCAGAGTACGGAAGGAACATTCAGAATATGGTTGATTACCTGATGACCATCGATGACAGGGAAAAACGGAACCGGGCAGCCCAGGCGGTGATCGATGTGATGGGAAATTTATATCCGTACCTGAGAGACGTGGCCGAGTTTAAACACAAACTCTGGGATCACCTGGCAATTATGTCTGATTTTAAACTTGACATCGACTATCCTTACAATCCGCCAACACCCGATATTCTTACCGAAAAACCGCATAAAGTTCCTTATCCTCAAAGTAATATCAGGTACAAGCATTATGGTTTCATCATGGAATCGCTGATTAAAAAGACCACAGAAATGGAAGGCGAAGAGCGGGAAATTCTGATCGAACTTCTTGCCAATCACATGAAAAAATCATACCTGGCATGGAACAAAGATGCAGTTGAAGACGAAAAAATATTTCTCGATCTGAAAGAACTTTCAAGAGGAAAGTTAAATGTCAGTAAAGATGAATTTCAGCTTGCCGACACGAAAACTATTGTTGCAAAGCCAAATAAAAAGAAAAAACACAAGAAGAAATAATCCACATATTCCTTTCAAATGTCAACTTTCACAATCGAGGGTGGCATCAGGTTACATGGCGAACTTGAACCACAAGGAGCAAAAAATGAAGCGCTTCAGATTTTATGTGCCACTTTATTGACCGACCAGGATGTCAGGGTTGAAAATGTTCCGGAAATCAGCGATGTGCTTAAACTAATTGAGATTCTCGGAAACATGGGAGTTGAGGTTGAAAGAATCGGCAAAGGAACGTACCGGTTTAACGCTTCACATGTAAATATCGAATTTCTGAAAAGCCCGGAATATGCAAAAAAAGCTTCCGATCTGCGTGGTTCAATTATGGTAATTGGTCCGTTGCTTGCGCGTTTCGGGCAGGGATTCATACCACAGCCCGGCGGCGATAAAATCGGACGCCGGCGTGTTGACACTCATTTTATGGGTTTGCAGAAACTGGGTGCATCTTTCAATTTCGATCCTGAAAAAAAATGGTATTCCGTTACGGCAAAAAAACTGAATGGCGCATACATGCTGCTCGATGAAGCTTCGGTTACCGGAACTGCAAATATTTTAATGGCAGCCGTTCTGGCCGAGGGAACTACCACAATTTACAATGCTGCCTGCGAACCTTATTTACAGCAGTTAAGTAAAATGCTGGTTTCGATGGGTGCAAGAATTTCGGGGATAGGTTCCAATCTGCTGATAATCGAGGGAGTGACTTCACTTTCAGGATGCAGTCACCGCATTTTGCCCGACATGATCGAAGTAGGCAGTTTTATTGGTCTTGCAGCCATGACCGATTCGGAAATTACCATAAAAAATGCAGGTGTTGAACATCTTGGAATTATTCCGGCTTCGTTCAGACAGTTGGGAATAAAAATGGTTCAAAAAGGAGATAACCTGGTGGTTAAAGGAAATCATCATTATGAAATAGAATCGTATATCGACGGCTCGATAATGACCATTTCTGATGCGCCCTGGCCCGGACTTACACCCGATTTGCTCAGTGTTTTCCTTGTGGTTGCAACTCAGGCAAAAGGCAGTGTCCTGATTCATCAGAAGATGTTCGAAAGCCGCCTGTTTTTTGTCGATAAACTGATTGACATGGGCGCACAGATCATTCTCTGCGACCCTCATCGTGCCACTGTGATCGGATTAAACCGAACCCACTGCTTAAGAGGCACAAGAATGAGTTCTCCCGATATCCGTGCCGGAATCGCACTGTTAATTGCAGCGTTGTCGGCCAGCAGTAAAAGTATGATCGAGAACATTGAACAAATCGACCGTGGTTACGAAAACATCGACCTCAGGCTAAACCAGCTTGGCGCGAAGATTTCGAGGGATATCAGCTGATGAAAGGAAATTTCGTTTTAAACATTTAAAATTTTATATTGTTACATTAGCGTTTAAACTGAAATGGCAATAATCAGTCTGAAATTCAGTTTATATTAATCAAACAAGAAACAGTAAAAAATATTTTATTATGAAGAAACTGATTTTAATATTTGCTGCTTTAATCATAACAGCCGGTATTTCTGCAGGACAAACAATCGGAACTGCAATTGGTAACAAAGCGCCCGAACTGACCGGGAAATCACCATCAGGCGAAACATTTAAACTTTCCGACACCAAAGGGAAACTTGTTCTTTTAGACTTCTGGGCTGCCTGGTGTGGCCCGTGCCGCAGGGAAAATCCGAATGTGGTAAGTGTTTATAATAAATACAAGGACAAGAAATTTACCAACGGCAAAGGATTCACAGTATTTAGTGTTTCGCTCGACAAAACAGAAGCAGACTGGAAAAAAGCGATTGAAACTGATAAATTAAGCTGGCCATATCACATCAGCGATTTGCAGTGGTGGAATTCGAAATTTGCTGCCATCTACGGCGTCAGAAGTATTCCAACCAACTTTTTACTGGATGAGAACGGAATTATATTGGCAACCGGATTGCGTGGCCCTGCCCTCGATGCAGCACTTGAGAAATATTTAAAATAAAAAACCGATATATTTTTTCAGTCGTAAAATATATCCGAATAATTCAAATTGACATTCATCAGATAAAAATGGGTGTCAATTTGTCGTTTATATTTGCATGGCAAAATTTTTGCAATATGCTTTCTGATCTGAATTTAAATCGATTGGAAATTAGCTTAGTTTGAAATTCAAAATGAAAAAGATGGCAAAAGAAGATATTAAAAGCAACGAAAAACCTGAAAATGTAGAAGAAGCTCAAAATATTGAGGCAGGTGAAGTAGCAACTGAGGAAATGCACGAAGACGGCAAAGATGAAAAGCATCATAAAAAAACACATCTGAAAAAAGACAAAAATGAGATTCTTGTGCAGGAACTTGGTGAGAAACTTGCTGAACTGACCGACAAACATTTAAGGTTGCAGGCCGAATTCGACAATTTCCGCAAACGTACAATAAAAGAAAAGGCTGAATTAATTAAATCGGGAGGCGAATCGGTTCTTGTGAATATTCTTCCGGTTATCGATGATTTTGAAAGAGCGCTTATTTTATTAAAGGATGTACCTGAAGAGGATGCAGGAAAAAAAGGAACACAGCTCATTTACAACAAGTTCAGGGAATTTCTGAAACAAAATAACATCAGGGAAATAGAAGCTGTTAACCAGGAATTCAATGTTGACCTGCACGAGGCAATCACTAAAATTCCTGCTCCTGAAGAAACTATGAAGGGAAAAGTTGTTGATGTGGTGCAAAAGGGATACACGCTGAACGACAAGGTAATCAGGTTTGCAAAAGTTGTTGTAGGGGAATAAAAGTTCAATAAATCAAAATGGCGAAAAGAGATTATTACGAAGTTTTGGAGGTCAGTAAAAATGCAACCGTCGAAGAAATCAAAAAAGCATATCGCAAAAAAGCACTGCAATTTCACCCCGATAAAAACCCCGGAAATGCCGAAGCAGAGGAGAAATTCAAAGAAGCTGCCGAAGCTTACGAAGTATTAAGCAATAAAGATAAAAGACAGCGTTACGACCAGTTCGGTCATGCCGGAGTGGGAAGCAGTGCAAGTAGCGGGTTTAGTGGCGGAGGATTTCACGATATTGAAGATATCTTTTCGGCATTTGGTGATATTTTTGGCGGCCATTTTGGCGGATTTGGCGGATTTGGCGGAAGTTCGCGCGGTGGTGGCAGAAGAGTAAACCGCGGTTCGGATTTAAGAGTAAAAGTCAGCCTCGATCTGAAAGAAATTATCGAAGGAGTTGAAAAGAAAATCAAAGTAAAAAAATATGTTGCCTGCGACCATTGTAACGGGACCGGGGCAAAAAACGGATCATCGTACTCAACCTGCGGAACCTGCCGTGGTTCAGGTCAGGTAACCCGAATCGCAAATACACTTTTGGGGCAGATGCAGACTTCATCAACCTGTCCGACTTGTCAGGGTGAAGGAAAAATAATCACCGACAAATGCAGTCATTGTGCCGGAGAAGGAATTGTGCGCGATGAAGAAGTGATCAGCCTCAGAATTCCTGCCGGAGTTGGCGAAGGAATGCAACTGAATGTCTCCGGCCGCGGAAATGCTGCGCGGCGTGGCGGCATCAACGGCGATCTGCTTGTTGTAATTTCAGAAGAAGAACACCCCGAACTGATCCGCGACGGGAATAACCTCATCTACAATCTTTTCCTTTCGTTTCCTGAAATTACTCTTGGAACCACCTCTGAAATCCCGACAGCGGAAGGACGTGTAAAAGTAAAAATTGACCCAGGAACACAACCCGAGAAGATTCTTCGTCTGCGGGGCAAAGGAATTCCTGATGTAAATGGTTATGGCAAAGGCGATTTACTGGTCCGTATTCATATCTGGATACCCAAAAAATTAAACAGCGAGGAGCGACGCATCCTCGAAAAACTGCTGAGTTCACCCGGATTTACTGAAGGTCCGTCGGCCGATGAAAAATCTTTCTTCGAGAAAATGAAAGACATGTTTGAATAAATAAAAATTCAGCTGTAAAATAATTTTGTGAATTCTATTGTTTAGTTCAGATTGTATTGATTATTTTCATTCAGATTTTAATCAGTATTAATTGCTTAAACTAAACATCATGAAAAAAACTGCATTTCTTCTTTTCGTACTTATTTTTACATTTCCGGCGCTGGCACAGTTAAAATCAGATGCTGTCACAGGAAAATGGAAATACAATGTTGTTACCGATCAGGGCGATATGACCGGGATTTTCAGATTTGCTGAAAACGAAGGAAAACTGTCGGGCGAAGTGATTACAAACGAAGGATATTCCATTCCATTTACAAAAATTGAGCTAAAAGAAAATAATATTCTTTACCTTGAACTGAAAACAGAATCGGATCTGATAAAAGTGACGGTTAAAGTTGAAGGAAAATCGTTTAAGGGAACCGGGATATCTTACCAGGGTGAAGCTCCGGTATCAGGGGAAAAACTGGACTTGTAAAACCGGCATTTCAGGTTATTTTTTTTGCAAAACCTTACTATGGAAGAATTTAAGATTCAGTACCCTTTTCTTGAAAAACAACTTCAGGAAGAAATCCTGAAAACAGGTGTTTATAAAATATTCCATCCGAATGAAGTTCTGATTCGCGAAGGTCAGTTTATCACAAGTTTTCCTCTCGTTTTAAAAGGTTTGATAAGGATTACAAGGAATAATGACGACGGAAATGAACTTCTGCTGTATTATCTGAAAAATAATGAAGTTTGTGCAATGTCGTTAACCTGCTGTATGACAAACCTGAAAAGCAATATCAAAGCGGTTACGGAAGAGGAAACCCATGTTATCATGCTGCCGGTTGAACTGCTCGATGCCTGGATTTGCAAGTATCCGAGCTGGAAATTGTTTGTGATGCAGACTTTTCAACGCCGGTTCCGGGAACTGATCGACACCATCGATTCTGTAGCTTTTTTAAACCTCGATGAACGATTGATCCGCTATTTTTCCGACAAACATAAAACATCGGGAAATACAACACTGAATGAAACTCATCAGGATCTGGCTTTCAGGTTAAACACCTCGCGCGAAGTGATATCGAGATTGTTAAAAAAACTTGAAAAAGAGGGGAAAATAAAACTTTCACGAAATTTTATTGATTTTTCCAACCTTGTGTGACTAAAGTTACATACAGGTTTTATAACTCTTGTTTTCTTTGCTGCAGAATTTTAAAAGTAAATAGTTCATAGCTATTACTTCATATTTTTTGGGTTATAAAATCGGTTAGTAGTTGAAGGTTATTGAGCCAGATTCAGAAGGAATCTGGCTTTTTCTTTTACAGAATTCCGGTTCCTGCCAGAATTAATTCATTTCTGAAAATCGTTTTTATTCTTTGTTAATTTCAGCTTCCAAAATCGAATTTATTCACTGATATAGATCATATTTTTCGATAAAATCTTCATCTTTGCGAATAACAGTTACAGGAAAATTTACCATAAAAAATAAACCAGATGTTTAAGATTCAAACGTTAAATAAAATTGATGCTGAAGGATTAAGTCTTTTTCCTTTAAGCAAATACGAGATTGCCAGCGAGTTGCCAAATCCCGATGCAATTGTGCTCCGAAGTTTTGAAATGCATGGAATGGAACTTCCCGCATCGTTGAAAGCTGTAGCACGTGCCGGTGCAGGGGTAAACAATATTCCGATCGATAGTTGCACAGAAAAAGGAATCGTGGTTTTTAACACCCCCGGTGCCAATGCCAACGGTGTAAAAGAACTGGTGATTGCGGGTTTGTTGCTTGCATCGCGCGATGTGGCCGGAGCTATCGAGTGGGCAAAGACACTCATTGATCAGGGCGACCAGGTTCCTGCGCTTGTTGAAAAAGGGAAAAATAATTTTGCCGGAAATGAAATCCTGGGGAAAACACTGGCGGTTATCGGATTGGGAGCAATCGGTGTTCTGGTTGCCAATGCAGCCACTGCACTCGGTATGAAAGTGGTAGGTTACGATCCGTACATGTCGGTAAAACAGGCGCTGAAACTCAGCCGCGAGGTAAACTGGGTGGAAGGCATTCAGCCACTTCTTTCACAGGCCGATTTTGTCACAATCAACATTCCGCAAACCCCTGAAACAAAAGGATATCTCAACAAAGAGAAATTCAGAATGATGAAAAAGGGTGTACGTATTCTCAACTTTGCACGTGGAGGACTTGTAAATAATAAAGACCTCGCTGAAGCAATTGCCGAAGGGAAAGTTGCCCGTTACGTAACCGATTTTCCGGATGAAACCACACTGAAAATGGATAAGGTGATTAACATTCCCCACCTTGGAGCATCGACAGTCGAATCGGAAACCAATTGCGCCATCATGGCCGTTAGTCAGGTGAGAGATTTTCTCGAAAACGGGAATATCATCAATTCTGTGAATTTTCCCGAAGCCCAGATGGAAATTCACAACGAAGCGCGTATTCTTGTTGCCAATCAGAATATTCCGAATATGGTAAGTCAGATTTCCGCTGTATTAGCTGCTGAAGGAATCAATATCGACCAGATGCTGAACAAAAAACGTGATAACATTGCATACAACATCATCGATGTCGATAAAAAAGTAATTGACAGATCGATCAGGGAAAAACTGCTGGCAATTGACGGTATTTTCATGGTCCGTATCATTCAGGCTGAATAACAACTACAAATTTTACATTCTAAATATTTGAATAATAATGACAAAGCATATCGAAACAAAAGCAGCAGATAATATCCGTATTCTGGCTGCTGCAATGGTTGAGAAGGCAAAATCAGGTCATCCCGGTGGTGCAATGGGAGGAGCCGATTTCATCAACATTCTTTATACTGAATTTTTAAATTACGACCCGTCGGATATGGCGTGGATCAACCGCGACAGGTTTTTTCTCGATCCGGGTCACATGTCGCCCATGTTATATGCAACTCTTTCGCTTACAGGTTTTTACAGCATGGAAGACCTGAAAAATTTTCGTCAGTGGGAAAGCGTGACACCCGGTCATCCTGAACTTGATGTTCTGCGCGGAGTGGAAAATACGTCCGGTCCCCTCGGTCAGGGTCATACAATGGCCGTCGGTGCCGCAATTGCCGGACGTTTTCTTTCACAGAGGTTTGGCAACTGGATGAGCCACAAAATCTACACATTTATTTCCGATGGCGGTGTTCAGGAAGAAGTTTCACAGGGAGCAGGACGTATTGCCGGAAACCTTGGGTTGAGCAACCTGATCATGTTTTACGATTCAAACGATATTCAGCTTTCGACAACCACTGACGAGGTAACCTGCGAGGATACTGCAAAAAAATATGAAGCCTGGGGCTGGAAAGTAATGACCATTGATGGAAACGAACCGGATCAAATACGGGCAGCACTTAAATTAGCAAATATCGAAACCGAAAAACCTACCCTGATTATCGGTAAAACCATAATGGGAAAAGGCGCTGTTGCACCCGATGGCTCAAGTTTCGAGCGTAAAACCGCAACTCACGGTATGCCGCTGGGTGAAGCAGGAGCTTCTTTCGAAAAATCGATTGAAAATCTGGGCGGAAATCCCGAAAATCCGTTTGTTATTTTTGATGATGTAAAAGCGCTGTATGAAAAACGCAAAGCCGAACTTATCAAAGCTGCATCTGCCAAAAAGGATGAACAGAAAAAATGGGAAGCTGCTAACCCCGAACTGGCAGCAAAACTGGCTAAATTCTTCTCAAAGGATGTATCCGGATTCGACTTTTCGGCAGTGAAACAAAAAGACAATGCAGCAACGCGTGCTGCCTCAAGCGCCGTTCTTGCTGATTTTGCAGGAAAGATTGAAAATATGATCGTTGCTTCTGCCGACTTGTCAAACTCCGACAAAACCGATGGTTTCCTGAAAAAAACCATAGCTTTCAAAAAAGGCGATTTCAGTGGTTCATTCCTTCAGATTGGAGTAAGCGAACTCACAATGGCTTGTCTTGCAAACGGAATGGCTTTGCATGGCGGAGTTATCCCGGTCTGCGGTACTTTCTTCGTTTTCAGCGATTACATGAAACCTGCAGTCCGTTTGGCAGCTTTGATGCAACTCCCGGTAAAATATGTCTGGACTCACGATGCTTTCCGTGTTGGTGAAGACGGGCCAACACACCAACCTGTTGAACAGGAAGCACAAATCCGTTTGATGGAAAAACTGAAAAATCATCACGGCAAAAACAGCATGCTTGTAATCCGGCCAGCCGATGCCAACGAAACGACTGTTGCATGGAAAATGGCTTTGGAAAACACCCACACTCCCACTGCCCTGATTCTTTCGAGACAAAACATAACCAACCTGCCAGTCGAAGGCGACCGTTACCAATCGGCATTGCAGGCCGAAAAAGGCGCTTACATTGTATTGAAATCTGAAGGTAAACCGGACGTTGTTCTTGTTGCCAGCGGCTCAGAAGTTTCAACATTGGTTGAAGGGGCGAAATTGCTGAAAGAAAAAGACGGATTAAAAGTACAGGTGGTTTCTGTACCATCGGAAGGGTTGTTCAGAAATCAACCGAAAGAGTACCAGAACAGCGTGCTTCCGGTTGGAATTCCAAGATTTGGAATGACAGCAGGAATACCTGCAACCCTGGAAGGATTGGTAGGCGAAAACGGAAAAGTCTGGGGACTGGAATCGTTTGGATTCTCAGCGCCTTACACCGTTTTGGATAACAAACTTGGTTTTAACAGCGAAAATGTTTACAAACAGGTAAAAGAAATGCTTGGATAATTATCAACAAATAAATTCAGAAAAGGCGTTCCGTTTTGGGGCGCCTTTTTTAATGCGTGAATGCTACAATGCATGAGTATTTGATTATTGATTGAATTTCGATCCATTCGGATTTACGTTTATGGGTGGTTCGGTTTCCAAACTGCGCTTTTTTATAAATCAGCGATTTGGAAACCGATACAACCTTGGGAGCCGGACTTTCCAAAATCCGCCATTTTTCTTCGACTTTGGAAAATCGAAGTTCCTTTGTCAAATAACAACCTTATTTTTCGCCTTATTAACCTTATTAGCAACGGATTATCCCCAAAATACTAACCTTATTAATAAGGGTGCATTTAATGAAATGGCATTTCCCCTACGAAGGTTAAAAAACAGGAAATAACGTTCTTTCTTTAAGCGCTAAGCGGTTTGGAACCGCTAAGCGCTTAATCAGGTGGCGCGGTTTCCTACCGCGTATCAATTGGCGGTTGCAAACCCAGTCGGACGACAAAGCTGGCACAACCCCCTCAATCTATTTTTTTACTATTTTTGCTAAAAACAAAAACTAATCGAAATGAAAAAACTCTGTTTAATTGCCATTTTTATCAGCGCTATGACAATGACGACAAAATCACAATCGCTTGATTCAACTGCTTTAATCCTGATCGATATCCAGAATTTTTACTTTCCCGGCGGGGCAGCAGCGCTTGTTGAACCTGAGAAAGCTGCTGAAAAAGCAAAAAATTTGCTCGAATATTTCAGAAAAAACCATGCACTTTTGGTACATGTAAAACACGATTTTAATCCCGGCGGAGAAATTTATGATCTGGTAAAACCGCTCGAAACGGAGAAAGTAATTACAAAAAAAGATGTAAATGCTTTTTTAAACACCGATCTGGATGAATATCTGAAACAAAATCATATTAAAAATGTGGTTCTTTGCGGAATGCAAACGCACATGTGTCTGGAAGGTGGTACCAGGGCGGCGCATGATTTGGGATACAACTGTACCGTTGTAGAAGATGCCTGTGCCACCCGCGACCTTAAATTCGGGGATGTTCTGATTCCTGCGAAACAAGTCCACTACTCCACCCTGGCAACGCTGAAAAGTTATGGAAAAGTTGTTAATCTGAGTGAATTTTTAGAAAGTCAGAATAAGAAATAAGGAATATCAAAATCAGAAAGTTAAAAAATCACGTTCAGATTACTTCTTACTTTCTGATTTGATATTCGACATTTTAGATTTCTTCAGTCTTCCGACTTCGGACTCCCGACTTCCATCTTATTCCACCACCCGCAGCCACGCTTCGGCCATTAACTGGGCACCCGGCATGGCAGGATGAACGCCGTCGCCCGACCAGTAAGTGGCAGGGGCATGTTTAACAGCCTCATCGAAAACCTGCTGAAATGGTACCCACAATGCGCCAAAATCGGTTGCAATCTTTTTCGCAACTGCCTGGTATTCTTTCATTGGCGCTACCCAGGTTTCGTCAACTGCAGAAGTATTCAGTAAATAAAATGGTTCGCAGATCACTAATTTAACTCCCGGCAGATTTTCTTTTGTTCTTTTCAGCAAAGCGCGATAATCGTTTTCGTAAACTTCAACCGTTCCGTTGTATTGCCCGTTGCGTTTGTGCCAGTAATCATTTACCCCAATTAAAATGCTCAGAACATCCGGTTTCAGGTCGAGGCAATCTTTTTGCCAGCGCTCAGCCAACTGAAACACTTTGTTTCCGCTGATTCCCCGATTGTACAAAGTCAGATTTTTTTCCGGCAGTTCATTCAACAAGGCTGATGCAGCAAGAAAAGCATATCCAAGCCCGAATGAGCGGGCCACGTTAGGAAGTTCCTTTTCCTTATCGCGTCCGGCATCGGTAATTGAATCGCCCTGAAACAGAACAATGCTGTCTTTTTTAAAGACTGAATATTTCTCTTTTTTATCTTTTGAAGGCAAAGTAGCTGAAATTATTGTCGGGATACTTGCCAGCGCAGCAGCACCGGCAGCCGATTTCAGCATAAAATTTCTTCTGGTGAGATTCATCTGATTTATTTTTGAATTGAATTCGAAAATTAAAAAGTTAATTAATATCTGTTGAATTTTTGATCTGCAAATTTTTTTCTCCCCTATTTCCCCGGCTCTGAATAAAACTTGTTTTAAAAGGACCGGAATAGTTATCAAATATGGTTGCTGTTAAAATCAAAATTCAAAACACTGATTTTTAAGAAAACCTTACATTTCAAGAAGTTTATCGGCCATTGCATCAGCAAGTTTAATCAGTTCTTCCCTGTTTGATGATTTCAGTGCGCCGTTTTCCTCTATTGGTTTATAAACAACTTCCCATTTGATATTTTCCGCAAATTTCTCGAGATTTTTAACACCTCCGCCATTCCACGAATAATTGCCGAAAATTCCGAGATAGTGGTTTTTTGGCCCCATGTGCTCAATGGTCGATAACAGAATTTCGACATTCGGGAAAAGCGCATTGTTATATGCGGCGCTTCCAACAATAAATCCTTTGTACTTAAATATGTCGTTGATAATGTACGATGAATGGGTTTTTGAAGCATCGTACACCCGTATGTTTTTTATGCCCCGTTCGGCTATTCTGCGTGCAATTACCTCAGCCATTCTCTGTGTGTTACCGTACATCGAACCATAAACGATAATCACACCGGGTTCAAGGTCATACGAACTCCATTTGTTATACCGGTTTAATATCCAGTTCAAGTCATGTCGCCACACGGGACCATGAGTTGCGGCAATCATTCTGATATCCAGCGGAGCCAGTTTCTTAATTGCACGTTGTGTGTGCGGACAATATTTTCCAACAATGTTTGTGAAATACCGCATTACCTCAATTTCATAAAAATCGAGGTTGATTTCATCATCAAAAATACCACCGTCAAGTGTTCCGTAACTTCCAAATGCATCGCCTGAAAACAAGATTTTATTGGTTTCTTCAAATGCAACCATCGTTTCGGGCCAGTGAACCATTGGAACGGTCTGAAACTGAATTTTAAATTGCCCCAGATCAAGTACATGATCATCATGTACCATGAGTACTTTTTCAGGTGTCATATAAAAACTCTCGACAAAACTGAACGTCTTTTTATTGCCCACCAGCGTAATATCAGGATACTTTTGCACCAGCGCTTTTAGTGCTCCTGAATGATCTGGCTCCATGTGATTGATAATCAAATAATCCACTTTCCGGTCGCCGATTATTTCTTCAATATTATCGAGATATTCATCGATAAACGACCTTTCCACCGTATCCACAAGCGCTATTTTTTCATCGACAAGCAAATACGAATTGTATGATATTCCGTGAGGAATTGGCCAGATGTTTTCAAATAAATGGGTTCGGCGGTCGTTAAATCCGAGATAATAGATATTCTCAGCCAGATTTACCTTTTGCATGATACAGCTTCTTTTTAATTGAGTCTGCAAAATTAGAAAATTATGGAAAATGACAGGTGAAAATTTATGTAAACCATTCAAATTAAAACCGAGGTATATCCGATCTGACAATTATCCGCTATTTTTGCTGAAAATTACAAGTCCATGACCATCGAAAATAAAAGCAAACTGATGTTATTTCCACGGATTACCAGGTTAATAATCATCATATTTGCATTCGCGTTAATAGTGGCTGGTATCAGGGGGTACCAGCTTTACCAGTATATTTTCAGGGAGAATGTCAAATCAGGTTTCGTTCTTTACATCCCTGCCAACGCAACTTTCAAACAGGTAACCGACAGTTTGCTTTTAAATGATGTACTGATAAGTCCCAAAGCTTTTAAATGGATATCAAAAAAGAAGGATTATCCAAATTCTGTAAAAACCGGAAGATACCTTCTGAAAAAAGGGATGAACACCAACCAGATTGTCAACATGCTGAAAGGCGGGGTACAAACACCTTTGGATGTGACTTTCAATAATGTGCGGACAAAAGAAGAATTAGCCGGAAAAGTCGGTCGTTATATTATTGCAGATTCACTCTCGATTCTGAATCTTTTTTCGGATGAAAAACAAATCAGGGAGTCAGGGTTTACACCGGAAACGTACACTGCGATGTTTATTCCTGATACTTATGAGTTTTACTGGACTACAAATGCCGAAGGATTTGCCAGCCGCATGAAACTGGAGTACGATAAGTTCTGGAACCCGGGCCGCAGGGAAAAAGCAGCCGAATTAAAACTCAGCCCCGTTGAAGTTTCTGTTCTGGCTTCGATTGTTCAGGCAGAAACAGCCAAAAAGGAAGAAATGAACCGGATTGCAGGATTGTACATCAACAGGTTAAAAAGAGGTCAGTTTTTACAGGCCGACCCAACAGTGAAATATGCTGTTGGTGATTTTACCTTAAAACGGATATTAAATGCGCACCTCGAAGTTGATTCGCCTTACAATACGTACAAACATACAGGACTTCCACCCGGGCCAATTAACTTTCCGGAAACTTCGGCAATTGATGCTGTTTTAAATTACGAAAAAAATAACTACCTGTATATGTGTGCAAAAGAGGATTTTTCAGGTTACCACAATTTCTCGTCAACACTTGCCGGACATAACCGGAATGCAGCAAAATACAGGGCTGCACTCGACAGGAACAATATCAGGTAAAAGCTGCAAACTTTCTATCTTTGTTCAACTTCATTCTATTTTAAGCATGATTTTCAACAGGAGAAATTTCATAAAAAACACAACCCTTGTTTCGTTGGGAGGAATTATTTTGCCATTTAAAAGTTACCCGGATATGAAAAAAGTCAATCAGAACAGATCAGGATTGCGACTGAGTTTCGAACCATTCAATCTGCAATTGAAACATGTATTTACTCTTGCCAACAGTTCCCGGACAACAACACCGGTAATGCTGGTAAAAATCGAATTTGAAGGATTTATGGGTTACGGCGAAGCTTCCATGCCTCCTTACCTTGGAGAATCGCATGAAACGGCAACCCGGTTTTTATCGGCATTAAATCTGCAACAGTTTACCGATCCTTTCAGAATGGATGAAATTCTTGAATATGTTGACAAGTCTGCTCCCGGAAACACAGCCGCAAAAGCTTCGGTTGACATTGCCTTACACGATCTGACCGGGAAAATAATGAATCAGCCCTGGTATAAAATATGGGGATTTTCGGCCGAAAAAACACCGGTAACCTCGTTTACAATAGGTATTGATACCGCAGATGTAGTCAGGGAAAAAGTTAAAGAAGCTGCAGAATTCAAAATACTTAAAGTAAAACTGGGACGCGACACCGACAGGGAAATGATTGAAACGATACGGTCTGTTTCTTCGGTTCCTCTTTGCGTTGACGTTAATCAGGGCTGGAAAGATAAAAAAGAAGCGCTGGATATGATTTTCTGGTTGAAGGAAAAAGGAGTTGAATATGTTGAACAGCCCATGCCAAAAGAAAAAATCGACGATATTGCCTGGCTCACACAGAATTCGCCGCTTCCGGTAATTGCCGACGAAGCGGTTCAGCGTCTTCCGGATGTTCAGAAAACGCTTGGCGTTTATTCCGGAATCAACATAAAACTCATGAAATGTACCGGAATGAGGGAAGCACACAAAATGATAATCCTTGCAAAGGCTAACAATATGAAGGTGATGATCGGATGCATGACAGAAACTTCGTGCGCAATTTCAGCAGCCGCACAGCTTTCGCCTCACGCAACCTGGGCCGATCTTGACGGTAACCTTCTGATCAGCAACGATCCATATAAAGGTGTTCAGATAGTGGATGGAAAAATTACTTTGAACGATTCACCCGGAATTGGAATCAGTAAGATTTGAAATTTCCGGGTAAACCAAATTCTGGCTTTGTTTGTTTTATAATTCATGAAAACAATTCTGACCATATTAATTTTAGCATTTGGTTTTACTATGAATGCACAGGATAAAAACAAACCGGGTGAGCCTGCCGAAAAAACCGGATACAGAAAACTTACTGAATTCGAACAATATGTGATTGTCAACAAAGGTACCGAACGCCCTTTTACCGGTGAGTACACAAGTTTCAAGGGGAAAGGGACTTACACTTGCAAACGTTGCGGGGCTGCTTTATATAAATCGGGCGATAAGTTTGACTCGGAATGCGGCTGGCCCAGTTTCGATGACGAAATAAAGGGAGCTGTTACAAAAGTACCCGATGCCGACGGAAGACGTACTGAAATTATCTGTGCAAAATGCGGCGCCCATCTTGGGCATGTTTTTTACGGCGAGGGCTTTACACCAAAAAATACACGGCATTGTGTAAACTCGGTGTCGCTGCTTTTTGTTCCTGACGAAAAAAAATAAAAAAGGAGGGTAAACCTCCTTTTCAAATTCCTTATTTTGAATCTGTTGATGATCCTGCCACCTGCAATCCTTCAATAAAATATACAACTTCAGCTGCCTCCTGAGCGCTGGCAATAATTTCATGCGCTGCAGCTCTTGCTGAATCAACCTTTTCACCTGAACTGCCTTGCTCTACTATCGGATTGTGTGCCTCGGCTTCAGTTTTTACTTCTTTTAAAATCCCAGTAATTTCGAGTTCGCTGCCCATTTGTTCCTGTTTAAACGCGCCGATTTTTTCCCCGGCTTCAACCCTGATGTTTTTATCTTCAGTACTCCCCATCAGGAAACATCTGGCTCCACCTTCCCTGCAAACATGCATAACAGTACCCTTTACAACAACTTCCTTGTCCACCAGTTCGGGAGCTTTCTGATACAACTCATCCACGGTCAACACAACAACAGGTTGCGCTTTAGTTTCCTGCTGTTTTTTTGCCTGGTTGGCACAACTAATGATAAATAACGCCAAAATGGCTATTAATGCGAGTTTTTTCATATCTGTTCGATTTTAAAATTATATATAAATCAATGCAAAAACCAAAGGTACAACAATTCCTGCTACCATCAACCACCAACCCCATCTGCCAAATCCTCTTTTTCCTTTTAAAAGGAATAAACCAGATACTGCGACAAATATGAGGATCACAGCCATGAAGTCGCTTACCCATTTCCAGACAGTGCCAATATTCGCCCGGTGTAAAATATTGATTGAATATATGAACGGACGTCTCACCAGGTACTGCATGGTTCCTTTTCCTGTTGCCGGATCAATAACAGCCTCCCCATTTTCAATAAATATCTTTATCAAACCCTTGTTATTGATATAATGTTTTTTATAAATAACCTCATTATTAACCGATTTCAAAGCAGTTTCAATATCACTTGCCGACCAGGAGGAAATATTCTGAATGTTAACCTGAAAATCGGTGATAAAAATTTTATAATCAGGATTAAAATCTCGCCGGTGATTCAGATAAATACCGGAAAGCGCATAAACAATTGTCATTCCGACAATAAAATATCCAAAATCGCGATGTAAAATTCTCAACAGTTTCCTGATTTTCATTTTTATAAATTTGAGGCCAAAAATAATAAAAGACTGTTCATTTTCTATGATTTTTCCCGATGAAAAAAACACTCAATTTTTTAATATACAGAGATTTAAAATAACAAATGATTAAAATGTATTTTTCCGGAAAGTAACATTTACAACAGTTTAAAACCAATCAGATAAACATAAATTAACAATATTAAAAAGCACAGGGTATTGACTTGTATATGGGAAATTACTTACCTTGCATCACCTAGTGTGCTAGGGCTCTGGTTTTATCACAACTTAATTGGGTGCCACCGGGTATTGACCCGGTGGCTTTTTTTATATTTATTCAATAACTTACCCCGAGTAATATTCATTTAACGAAATTAAATCTTCCGATTTGCAAACAGGGCAGTTGCTGACTTTTTCGGAATAATCGCTGAAACTTGCCTGGCAGGAATTGCATTTAAACCAGTTTTTGTCGAAAAAGATGTCGCCTCCCCTGAAAAGCAAGTCACGCCCTTCGACAAATGCTGTTGCAACTTTATTACGGGCCTCCTCATAAATACGTGTAAGGGTTGGCCTCGACACATCCATATATTTTGCCGCTTCCTCTTGTGTAAGATTCTGATAATCAAGCAAACGAATTGCTTCGTATTCTTCAAGCCGGAGAATCACTTCGTTCGATTTTCTACCTCTGACACCGTAAACCGACATTCCTTTAATTACCGGGGGTACCTGAATTCTTCTGAAACGTTTTTTTCTGGGCATATTAAACTGAATTTAATTTACTTAATAAATAATGATCTGCCAGTACCAGCGCTGCCATTGCTTCCACAATCGGAACTGCTCTTGGCAAAACACAGGGATCGTGTCTTCCTTTTGGATTAATGGTTATTTCGTTTTTATCGATATCGACAGTATGTTGTTCTTTCAGCAATGTGGCAATCGGTTTAAAAGCAACATTAAAATAGATGTCTTCACCGTTGGAGATTCCTCCCTGTATTCCACCTGAGTGATTGGTTTTTGTTCTGATTCCGCTTTCTGTATGAATAAAAACATCGTTATGCTGTGATCCGCTCAGTTTTGTCCCTTCAAATCCCGAACCGTATTCGAAACCCTTAACTGCATTTATTCCAAGCATGGCAAATCCAAGATCAGCGTGAAGTTTATTAAACACCGGTTCACCCCAGCCAGCTGGTACTCCTTTCACAACGCCGGTGATCACGCCTCCGACAGTGTCGCGGTCACGCGCAGCAGCTTCAATTCTGGAAATCATTAACCCTGCAGTTTCAGGATCAGGGCAACGAACAATATTATCTTCGGTTTTGGAAAGATCGAGTCCGGTATAATGTTTTTGCAGTTTAATTTCGCCAACCTGCGATACAAATGCCTGAATAGTGACACCTGCTTTTGCCAGAATTTGTTTTGCAACTGCGCCTGCCACAACACGTGCAATTGTTTCCCTGGCCGAAGACCGTCCACCACCCCTGTGATCGCGGATACCATATTTCTGAATGTAAGTATAATCGGCATGCGAGGGTCTGAAAACATTTTTCAGGTCGTTATAATCGTTTGAGTGCTGATCTTTATTCCAGACTACAAATGCGATGGGAGTTCCCTGTGTTCTGCCTTCAAAAACACCCGACAGAAATTCAACCTGATCAGGCTCCATTCGCTGCGTCGTAATTTTCGACTGACCGGGCTTTCTGCGTGCCAGATCATTCTGAATCAAAGATGTATCCAAAGTCAGACCTGCAGGGCATCCGTCGATGATACCGCCGATTCCCCGGCCATGTGATTCTCCGAAAGAGGTGAGCCTGAATATATGTCCAAATGTATTCACTCTTTATTTTACTTCTTATTAATATTCCAAACTTATTAAAACGATTTTTATTAGAAAAATTATTACCAGGAATTCAGGCAACTTTATTTTCTTAATAAAATCCAGATTGTCAGATTTATGAAGACAAAAAAACCTCGTTTTCCTGGAAAAATAAAGAAAACGAGGTTAAAATAACTAAATTGAACTAATATTCAAAATAGCGTTTAACAGCCGCAACCACAACCACCGTGAGAATGTTCGGTGCTGCATGAATCATCATCACAGCCACATCCGCCACTTCCGCAACCGCATCCACCCTGATTTCCATATAATACCTGTGACACTTCATCATCTGAAGCTTCGCGTACGGCAACTACCTTTCCGGCAAAATACAAATCTTCTCCGGCAAGAGGATGGTTAAAATCCATAGTTACCACATCTTCGTCCACTTCGAGCACCATTCCGTTTAAACGCTGACCATTGCTGCTCATCATCGGAACTGTATTCCCTACTTTAATTAATTCATCGTCGAATTTCCCACCAACAAGAAAAACATGCTTTGGCAATTCTACAACCGCATCATCGTTTACATCACCATACGCCTCTTTACTGCTTAATTTTATAGTAAAAGGTTCACCTTCGCGCAATCCCGCCAGTTGCGACTCGAATTTTGGCAACATGGTTCCCGCTCCGTATAAAAACTGTAAAGGCTGAGTTTCTGTTGCCTGCTCAATTACTTCCCCATTCTCGTCGTCGATACGTAAATCATACGTCAACGTAACCATAGCATATTTTCCAATTTCAAGCATATTGATAATAATTTATTTTTTCAGATATCGTGCAAAATAAGTCATTTTACAGGATACAACAAAATACCTGATTGTCTTATTTTAGATATATTAACAAAAAATCACATAAAATAGTTGAATCACAATCTGTAAAATAATCCGGTGGTTTTTTAATCTTACTTCTACCATTAAGATTAATAGTGTTTAAATAATTAAATTACAGATAATTATTAAGTATTTTTAATTGAAATAACCCTCTTTGTAAATTGAGATATCAGGATTAAATTTCAGTTTTCTCCGCAAGAAAGAATGAACTCAACCTGCAATTATTTATTAACGTAAATTTTTTCAGGACGTTTTAATGCCCTGATAATTAAGTACAAACCACCCAACACAAAGGGAATGCTCAACCATTGTCCCATGTTTAAAACCATTCCGGCTTCGAATGCTTCCTGATCTTCTTTAATAAATTCGATAAGAAAACGCGATCCGAAAATAAGAATCAGAAATAATCCGAAAATAAAACCTTCGCGGTTTTTTACTTTGGTTTTCCAGAATAAATAGGTTAAAATGACAAAAGTCAGAAGATAAGTTAACGCTTCATACAACTGTGTCGGGTGTTTGGCCACAGTTTCTCCGTTACGTTCGAAAATTAATCCCCAGGGTAACGAAGTCTGCACGCCATAAATTTCAGAATTCATCAGGTTTCCGGTGCGGATAAAAGCTGCCACCAGCGCCGTTGGTACAACAATGCGGTCGAGTATCCAGAATACAGATCGCTTTGAAACCAGTTTTGAATAAATAATAAGCGCAATAAAAATCCCGATTGTTCCACCGTGACTCGACAATCCTCCATGCCAAACTTTAATGATTTCACCCGGATTTTGCGAGTAATAATCCCAGCCGTAAAACAGAACATGGCCAAGGCGCGCACCGATAATCGTGGCGATGATGATATAAAAGAAAACGCTGTCGATCCATTTCTGACTGACATTTTCCGATTTCAGCATTTTTTCCCCGATGTAATATCCAATCAAGAATCCCGATGCAAACAGCAACCCGTACCAACGAACTGAAAAAGGGCCAAGTTTAAATATCTCAGGATCGACATTCCAATGTATAAAACTGATTAAATCAATCATTTAACGTTGTTTTTATCTTTTCTTACTTTTTTAATTCCGAACTCAGATTTTATTCGAGGCCCCGGCCATGACATTGTTTGTATTTTTTCCCGCTTCCGCATGGACATGGATCGTTTCTGCCTACATGTTTTTCCACAACCACAGGCTGAGGTTTCGAACGTTCCTGCGTCTGGGTGTTTGCTCCGGCCATCGGATTATCAGCACCCGAAGCATCCGATTTTTGTGTCTTAAACCTGCTCAGGTCCAGTTTTTTACGTGCTTCGGCTTCCCGAACCTGATCGGCACTTTGAATTGGTATGTAGCCTTTCATCAAAGTTGAAACCACATCTTTATTCACTTTTCCAACCATTTGTTTAAACAGGTTAAACGATTCGAACTTATAAATAAGTAACGGGTCCTTTTGCTCGTAGGTGGCATTTTGAACCGATTGTTTAAGATCATCCATCTCGCGCAACTCCTCTTTCCACGCTTCGTCGATGGTCCTTAAAACAATCTGCTTCTGGTACGATTTTACCAGTTCTTTGCCTTTATTTTTATATGCTTTTTCGAGGTTACAAATAATCTGGTAAACTCTTTTCCCATCCGAAATCGGCACTACTATATTAGTGTACATCGACCCCCTGTTTTCAAAAACATTTTTAATCACCGGATATGCCTGTTTCGAAATAGCTTCCACTTTACGGTTATAAGCCGAAATCATTTTTTCAAAAACAGTATCTGTAATCTCTTCGGCTTTCATTTGTTTGAATTCATCAGAATTTACGGGCGATTCAAGCGAGAGCAACCTCAACAGTTCCATATTGAAATCCTCAAAATTATCCGTTCCGTAATATTCGGTTACCAAAGCTTCAACCGAATCGTACATCATATTGAGCAGGTCAACTTCCAGACGTTCTCCAAACAACGCATGACGCCGCTTTTTGTAAATAACCTCACGCTGAGAGTTCATAACGTCGTCGTATTCCAAAAGCCGCTTGCGGATTCCGAAGTTGTTTTCTTCCACTTTTTTCTGTGCCCTTTCGATGGATTTGGAAATCATGGAATGCTGAATTACCTCGCCCTCTTTTAGACCCAGTTTATCCATTATTCCTGAAATTCTTCCCGAGCCAAACAAACGCATCAAATCGTCTTCGAGTGATACATAAAACTGCGATGTTCCCGGGTCTCCCTGTCGTCCGGAACGCCCGCGCAACTGGCGGTCAACACGGCGCGAATCATGACGTTCGGTCCCGATAATTGCCAGTCCACCTGCCTTTTTCACAGCTTCCGAAAGTTTTATGTCGGTGCCCCTTCCAGCCATGTTTGTTGCAATGGTAACAGTTCCCGATTGTCCGGCTTCGGCGACAATTTCTGCTTCGCGGGCGTGTAATTTGGCGTTTAAAACATTGTGTTTTATTCCTTTTATTTTAAGCATTCTGCTTAAAAGTTCCGAAATTTCAACCGAAGTTGTGCCAACCAGAACAGGACGACCGGCTTCGTGAAGACTCTGGATTTCGTCGATTACAGCATTGTATTTTTCACGTTTGGTTTTATATACCAGGTCTTCCTTGTCTTTTCTGATCACCGACCGGTTGGTCGGTATTACCACAACTTCGAGTTTGTAAATATTCCAGAATTCTCCTGCTTCCGTTTCTGCAGTACCAGTCATTCCTGCAAGTTTATGGTACATCCTGAAATAGTTCTGCAAAGTGATGGTAGCAAAGGTTTGCGTAGCTGCCTCTACTTTTACATTTTCCTTTGCTTCAATTGCCTGGTGAAGCCCGTCGGAGTACCTGCGGCCTTCCATAATTCGACCAGTTTGTTCGTCAACAATCTTTATTTTATTGTCGATGATTACATATTCCACGTCCTTTTCGAACATGGTATATGCTTTTAACAACTGGTTTATTGTATGAACACGTTCCGATTTTACAGCGTAATCCTGCAAAAGCCTGTCTTTTTCCTCTAATTTTTTCTCGTGATCGAGACCGGAATTTTCAATGTCTGCCATTTTAGCACCCATATCGGGTAAAACAAAGAAATCAGGATCAGAAAGTCCCTGTGAAATATATTCGATTCCTTTATCGGTCAGTTCTACTGAATTCTGTTTTTCTTCGATGATGAAATACAGTGGATCGGTAACGATGTGCATGTTTTTATTGTTCTCCTGCATGTAGAAATTCTCGGTTTTCAGCATCACATCTTTCATCCCGACCTCGCTCAGGAATTTGATAATCGATTTGTTTTTGGGCAAACCCTTGTATGACCTGAGCAACATCAAACCACCTTCCTTTTTTTCATCAGAAGTCGCATCCTCTTTTGTCAGAAGTCTTTTTGCATCAATAAATACCTGGTTAACAAAATCACGCTGAGCCCTGTAAATTTTTTCAACGTACCCTTTGAGCTCAGCAAATTGCTGATCTTCTCCTTTCGGCACGGGTCCCGAAATAATCAAAGGAGTACGGGCATCATCAATGAGTACGGAGTCAACCTCATCAACAATTGCATAATGATGCTTGCGCTGAACGAGATCTTCGGGATTAATTGCCATATTATCACGAAGATAGTCGAATCCAAATTCGTTGTTGGTGCCAAAAGTAACGTCGGCATTGTAAGCTTTTCTGCGGGCTTCGGAGTTGGGTTGATGTTTATCGATACAATCGACAGTCAATCCGTGGAATTCGTAAAGTGGGCCCATCCATTCTGCATCGCGTTTCGAGAGGTAATCGTTTACCGTTACCACGTGAACGCCTCGCCGTGTCATCGCATTTAAAAATACAGGCAAAGTTGCCACCAGGGTTTTTCCTTCGCCTGTTGCCATTTCGGCAATATTTCCCTTGTGTAAAACAATTCCTCCGATTAACTGGACATCGTAATGCACCATGTTCCAGACAATTTCATTACCTCCTGCAATCCACCGGTTTTTCCAGACAGCTTTTCCCCCGTCAATTAATATACTGTTGCGTGTCGCTGCGAGATCACGGTCGTAATCGCGTGCGGTTACCACAACATTTTCCGACTCAACAAAACGCCGGGCTGTATCTTTTATGATTGCAAACGCAACAGGAAGAACTTCGTTTAAAATCTGTTCAAGTTTTTCATCGATCTGTTTTTCAAGTTTGTCAATCTTTTCGTAAATCTTTTCACTTGCCTGTATATCAGCGTCCTCAACCTCAATTTTCAATTGAGCAATTTCATCTTCTTCGGGTTTAATACGTTCATCGATTATCCGTTTAATTTTATCCGATTCTTCTCTTAATCCGTCATTCGATAATTTTGTAATCCGGTTGTATTCCTCTTTTATTTTTTCTATTACCGGGGTAACTTCTTTAATATCTCTTTCCGATTTATTGCCGAAAATCTTTCCTAACAGTACATTTATAATTGCCATTTTACAAATTGTTTTCAGTTAAATAAAAACTGCGCAAAGGTAATGATTTGTGCGCTAAAAAAACAGACAGTTCTTTTTTGTGTTCCCGCTGCTGTTTAAATATCAACGGTGCTGAAAAATCAGAAACCTGTCCGAAATTACTTCCCTTTGTCTTTATTGATCAGTCACTGCCTAATAATCGTGCCAAACCGGTATTTTCCAAAATAAACGTCAATTTTTCCATTTCTTATGACAAATTATCTGACAATCTAAAATTTAATATTCATTATTCAACCTATACTACAACGATTTCGATTAAAGATAGTCAGGCTGAAAATCAGTAAATTAAATTTTGAATTGATTCCGGTTAAAACTTAATCACTATTTATACTTTTCAGTAAGTAAAACCATTGATAAATTTCACCGGAGATTTGATTTTGAAATTCGACAAATTCGATTATTTTTGAAGTAATCGCAGTAACAATATGAAGTGTTTTTTTTACAATAAAAGTTGACTAAACAAAAATAAAATACCATATTTGTTATTCTAAATAAACTATTTTTAAATATTAATTAAACATTAGAAACTATGAGATTGAAACTTCTACTTTTAATTTCTTTGTTATCCGCGGGCATTCTGAATGCTCAGGATACAATCAGAAGCCTTGTAATAACTGAGGCAAGGATGAGTGCTCAACCTGACAATTACATTGAGCTTACGAACATGGGTGATAAACCTGTAAATCTGAAAGATTTCAAATTAGGTACTATCAGACCATGGGCACCTGCGATTCTTAATGTTTTTACTGATCCATGGATACCGGAAGGAACAAACAGGTACATGATGTTACCTGATTTTGTTCTCGAACCTGGAAAAAGTTTTGTGGTTGCCTGTCTCGACGATTTCTGGCCGGAACAGTATGCTAAAAAAACTCCCGGATTTGAAAGTGGGCAGCGTACAATTCAGGATGCGCAAATGCTCCAGATCGCCGATATTGTGATATACAGACCTGAGTCGAAAGGCGATGCGACCGACAGTATCACAAGAAATGCCAACGGCGTGGATATTTCGTGGATGTTCGAAAACTGGAACGGGCGCGAATGTATGTACATTGAACAACACTTATCCGATGTTGACTCGGTTGTTATTGATCAGGTTAGTGGTGTTTTTGACAATGCCGGACGTAACTTTGATACCGGTATGTATGATGTTGCCGGCGTTACCGGTGCTACAGGGAACTCGGTACTTGTGCGTAAATTCAAAGTTAACCAGGGTAACCTCGATTTTGCTAATGCACGTGGTGTCGGAGCCGACGACTCTGAATGGATCCCATTAAAATGGCCTAGTTACGGAAGCCTTGGAGGCTGGGGCAACTCGCGCGATTTATGGTGGACGATTGGCAACCATGGAAATTACAAACTTGATGAAAATACGCTTGAATCGACTGTTGCCGATGTTGATTTTGCAAATAAAACCATCACAGTACCATGGGGAACTCGCAGGGGAGACGGTGTAATGCACCTGATGAAAAAGAAACCTGGTATTGCCTGGAACTATGAATTAAATCCGAATTTTGAAGACTCGTTAACATTTGCAGCCCGCACAGGCGACAAAATGGAGGTGATTGTATGCGGAGATGAAGGGTACAAAGCAACTTTTGATATTGTAGTTGCACCGCCAGCTACAAATGCAAATGTTGTTGTTCCGGTTACAACATATAATTATCCTTCAACTGCCCTTCAGTATTGGAGAGCTGCAATCCAGGCAGGACCAATGAATATGGGTTGGCCAAGAGTTACAGAACATACTTCGGGTCCGGATACTATTACAGGAACATGGTATGGTCTGCCTTATGCTACCAGTATTGATACATTACTTGCCCGACTGGAAAAAGCTCCGAATGCTTCATGGGAAATTGTTCCGAAAGACGGTGTTGCCAAACCGCAAGTTGAGAATGGAGATAAACTGAAAGTGACTTCGCAGAACGGTACAGTTAAAGAATACTATTTAGAAGTTCAACCTTTAATGCCAAACCATGTTGCTACTTTATCATCGATTACATGGCCCGATATTCCTCCGCAATACAGTGGTTTATTTGGCTGGGTTGGCGATACAATTCCGGGATTCAATCCGACAACTTTGAATTATCGTGTTGTTGTACCGATTGATGTGGATGGAATACCGGCGCTTGTTGCCAAAACGACAAATCTGAATGCAAAAGTCCAGGTTATCCGTGCTTCATCTTTATATGGTACTACTGAACAAAGGACTATTTCATTTGTGGTAACTGCCGAAGATGACAGCGTTACTAACACTTATAATATTGAACTGATAAAGGAAAAGAATCCGGCTAATATTCAGCCATTTTATGCTGATCCGTTCCTTTCAGAATATACTTTCTGGGATCAGTGGTCAAATACCTTTGCAGAAATCTGCAATCCGGGAAATCAGCCACTCGATTTAAGCAATTATATGATCGCAAGCGAAGATTATATTTACAATGCCGCAGGAATTATCCAGGCATCTTCAGGTGCTGACAACTGGGCATCAAGATATCAGAAATATGTTCCCGGATACAAATGGGTAGGTGAAGCTCAATGGGCTGTTACACCCGGAATCCTTGAACAGGATCTGAATGTCAACGCGATTGTTATGCCTGGTGATGTATTTTGTTTGGGCGATATTTATACCATTGGTCAGACAAAACCTTCTTGGTTGCCAAAGTATGTATGGCCTGTTCCGGCACAACTTGATATTCAGTTCCACAACCTGGATGATCAGATTAAAAATCCGTGGGGCGAAGAGGTAAATGACTGGGAAGGCAGTCCGATCAGAAAATGGTCAAACGGTCAGGTTTATTTATTTAAAATCCTGAACGATTCGATTAAACAAGGATTGAAACCGGCAAACGATCCCAATGATTTTGAACTGATCGAAGTTTGGGGTATGGGTGAAAGCAGAGATTGGGTTGTAGGTGGAAAAACTGCCCAGATGCTTACCACTTGGGTAAGAAAACCCCAAATTTACAAAGGTAATACTGTTCCAAAAGGTTCATTCGGAACAAATGAAGACGACAGTGAATGGTTGCGTTATGATCAGCCTTACTGGCAGGCCCGTAATGCAGGTTGGCCGATGGAAATACTTAATATTACCAACGACCTTGGCCAACATTTTATGAATACACCAACTCATTATATGTCAACCGTTTCTTCTACAGTTTACAAAGTAAGTGAAGGTTATTCGATGAATGAAAAAATTATAGGTACCAAAACAGGAACAACTGTTACCGGGTTCCTGGCCAATATTACCAAAGCCAATGATAATCAGACATTAACCATGAAGAGGGGTGATGCGGTTTTAGGTGCAGGCGATGTGTTGCTTGACAATGATAAACTGGAAGTGATGTCAGCCGACAGCACTAATACCTCAATGTACGCACTCACTGTTACCGACGAAGGTTTAAGTTCGAATGCAGTTCTCACTTCTACTAAATATGATGTTACAGTTGAACAGCAACCTAAAAGCGCTACAAGTGTCAATACAGCAGGTACAGGCAAGGTTGAGGGATTTGATTATGGTACATCGTTGAAAACAATCCTGAACAACATCACTGTTCCTCCGGGTGCCTCTCTTACAGTAATCGATGCACAAGGTGCTTATGTTCCGCTCCAAACGCTCAACTTCGATACAGCTTATGTGCCTGCTACGGTGAATGCCAACATTTATCTCGATGTGGTTGCCGAAAATGGTATTACTGAAATAGTTTACCAGTTGGTACCTGCAACAACTGAAACCGATGCATTTATCCTTTCTGACATTTATAATGTAAAACAGAGAGAAACCTTAATCGAATTTGTACCACGCGGAACATCGGTAAGCACATTATTGTCGAACCTGGTTGCTTCTGCCGGCGCTACAATGAAAGTTGTAAATAAAATGGGTCAGCAAAGACTGGATGGCGGCGTGGCCGACGATGACAAAGTGGTTGTAACATCGCCCAACGGACAGGTTTCGAGGGCATATTACATCTCGAAGCTTTCAAGCGAAGCTACACCTGAAACTCTTTACCTTGCTTACATTTTATCTGCACTTTATAAAGTTGACCAGGTATCATACGTTGTCGATGGAGTATCGGGAACAGAACCAGTTGCAAACTTCCTGGCAAAAGTTACACCAGCAACAGGAGCAACTGCAGTTGTTGTTGATAAAAACGGAAACGTGAAATCGACCGGCGATATCGACAATACTGATAAGGTTAAAGTTACTTCGGCCGATGGTAAGATTGTGGTAATGTACACATTCGGACAACTTACCTCAGCAGGAGCAGTCAATGCCGACAATATCGAACTCTATCCGAATCCTACAAACGCTGTTCTTAATGTCAGCGGCTTGAAAGCCGGATATCGCATTGTGGTTTACAACTCTGTGGGTGCGGCTATCCGCGAAATCAATGTTCAGAACAGCATTGAAAGAATTTCGCTGAATAACCAGCCTGCAGGTATGTACATGATCGTTGTGAGCGACAATAACAAAATGTTAGGTCGCTACAAAGCGCTGAAACAATAATTTGTTGAAATAGAATTTAAGAGGCGGGTAATTTTGCAATTATCCGCCTTTTTCATTCACAAGTGTTCTGATGAAACATTCTTATGCATTTTATATTGTTTTTCTGTCGGTTTTTATTTTTTCGACATTTTCCAGGGCATCCGATATTGTTAATGTTCAGGCATTAAACAGCCATATAATAATAATTCATTTCGATGATGGTTTTGTACGTTATCATCAGCGTGGTGAAGCGAGACAAAACGAGTGGGTTGTAGCTGAACCACTGGATATCGGAAAAGCAACAAATCCTTCAAATTATAAAATAAAATCCTTCGATGGATTTTATGCCAATCCGGTGAATCCTTTTAAAGTAAGCCGTAAATCAAAAGGAACTGAATTTACCTGGTTGTGCCAGAATTATAATTCAGTAACAGGATGTGTGAACACGAAACCCGACCATGTTAAAGAACACTGGATTTATCTTTATCTGTCTGAACCTTTGGAAACGGGGAAAAAATACTGGGTTTCAACAGGGGATGTTGCCGGAAACGGAAATGAATGGGAACTTGATTTTTCACTTAGTGAAAACCTGTCGGAGGCAATTCATGTCAATATTGTCGGATACGATCCGCGGGCACCACAAAAATATGGGTATGTTTATCACTGGGCAGGCGAATCGGGAAGCATCGATTTTTCAGTTTACAATGGGAATAATTTTTACCTGATTGATGCCGGTACTGAAAAAATAGTGTTTACAGGAAAGATAAAATTCAGGAAAGACAGGAAAAACAAGGAGACCTTTCAGACCGCGGATACTCCAGATCAGAATTTTCTCGGTGCCGATGTCTATGAATGTGATTTTTCAGAATTTGAAGTTCCAGGCGAATACTTTCTGGCAGTGGAAGGAATCGGCAGATCGTTCATTTTTAAAATAAAGAACGATATTTACAGGTTACCATTTTACACTTCTGTCAGGGGATTGTATCATAACCGGTCGGGAATCGATTTAAAGCAGCCTTATACCGAATTTACAAGACCGGCTCCCCATAATCCCTTAAAAACTCCGGGTTTCTCAGGTAAGCTGAAATATACTACTTCGCGTTTTATCGATTGGAATGATTTGGACCACTCAACCGCTGATAAACAGGCAATTGAAGCCGGAATTCTCGGACCGGCTGATACCTGGGGTTGGTACCAGGATGCCGGAGACTGGGATGGGTATTTCACTCATATGAAAATTCCTGCAATGCTGATGCTGACCTGGGAAATTGCACCTGAAAAATTTGCTGACGGAGAGTTGAATTTACCTGAAGGAGTGAACCAGATTCCCGATATACTTGATGAAGCCGGATGGTTAATCCGTTTTTTTTACCGGACACGTCATGAACTGATAAACAAAGGTTATGGATCAGGCGGCATCGGATCACGTGTAGCGCCCGACTGGTTCGGAAATGCCCCTGACGGAGTTCCTTCATATCTCGATAACGGACAATGGATTATTTCGGGCGAGGATCCGTTTACCACCTTTTTTTATGCAGGACTGGCCGGACACTATGCCTTGGTTCTTGATAAACTGGGTGTTGCCGATCCTGAAGGAACAAATTGGAAAAATGAAGCTGAGGAAGCATTTCAATGGGCAAAAAATAATACAAAACCAAATGATAATGATCCCTTAAAGGTGCATAATTACAATCTGAAAGATTTTGAATTATATGCTGCATCAAGTCTTTTCCGGATTACCGGTAGTTCAGTTTACTCTCAAATAATAAAAAAATATCTGGCAACTTTGACATCAACAACCATTTTGAGTGAGGATAAAAAATGGGGAACATATACCCTGATCACTGGAAAAGAGCACATAATTGATGATTCACTTTTGATATTGAAAGTAAAAGGAGCGGTAATTGCCACCGCCGACCAGGAGTTCAGCAGTATAGCACAACGCGCCTGCCGTTACGGGGGAAATATGTGGATGCCAATGTTGGTTGGTCAGGGGACAACGCCACAAGTTTTCGGAATGATGATGGGGCATTTCCTGTCGAAAGAATTTGCACCGTCAAAAACAGAATCGTACCTGGCCGGACTTTATACAACGGCTGACTATTTTCTGGGTTGCAATCCGCTTAACATGGCGTACATTACGCATGTTGGCGTTCGCTATCCTGAAAGGGTCATGCATCTCGATTCGTGGTACAGGGATGGTGGGGAAATGGTTCCGGGAATTACTCCCTATGGTCCATGGAAAGACGACGGTGCAACCCCGGCTACGGGACCGTGGGATCTGCACTGGCCTTACAAAACCTTGTATCCTGAAAGCATCAATAAATGGCCTGGACACGAACGCTGGTTCAATAATTACACCACACCACTGAATGCCGAGTTTACGGTTCATCAGAATACGGTGCTTTCAGCAGTGGTATATGGTTATCTGTGCGATGTACCTGATGGTTCTTTCCATCCTAATAAAAGGCCGGCAATTGAAATATCTTCGCCTGCTCAAAACAGCGAAATCAAAGGAGATATTACCATTTCAACCGATGTAATTGATCCAAACGGAGAGAATGACATTGCCTGGGTTGAATTTTATAATGACTGGCATAAAATAGGGCAGACCAACAAAGCTCCATTTCAGTTTGCATGGAAGAAACCGGTTTACGGGCGCGTAAAACTTTCTGCCAAAGTAGTGGATAAAAGTGGTTTTTCTTCAAAATCGGAAGCGGTTGAAATCAATGTTTTGCCTTTAAATTACAACGTTTCGGTAATTGCAAAGGACAGCCTGACAAACCAGATTATTCCTGACTGCGAAGTGATCGCGGATGGGAAAAAATTAATGACCGATAACAAAGGTGAAGCAAAATTTGAGCAAATCCCGGGTCTTTTTGATCTTCATTTCAACCATGAAAAATATATTTCGAAAGATGTTGCACCAATCAGCATTTATAACGACACTGCACTGGTTTTTTATCTGGTGCAAAAAAAAAATGAAGTTTTAATTGTTATTCATGATAATTACACCGGGGATTTAATCGAAGGGGCACAGGTGGATTTGAATTACAATCAAATTATTACCAATAAAAATGGTGAAGCTTTTTATAAGAATTACAGCGGAAACTTCGAGTACACAGTAACAAAAAACTCCTTCAGGGAAGAAAAGGGAATTTTTGAAGTTAACTCTGATACAACATTTCATGTTTTTCTGGTACGGACCGAAGCAGATGTAAAATTCGAATTAAAAGACGGGATTGCGCCGGTAACCAATGCTGTTGTGGTTTTTGGTACCGATACTTTGCTCTCTTCGGTTCTTGGAATAGCGCGCTTTAAAGAAATGCCTGTTTCGCAGTCATACGATTTCATGATTTATAAAACAGGATACGATGATGTTTTTGGTAAACTTTTTTTGATGACTGATTCAACCATCTCGGTTACGTTAAATGCTTATCCGGTTGGGATCAAAGATTTTGGAGAAAATGCCGGTTTAAAAATCTGGCCGAATCCTGTCCATTCGGGTTTAACAATCATTTCCGATGAAATTGTTCAGGAAATCATAGTTTATTCTCTTACAGGCAAGCTGGTTGTCAGAAAAACAGGTATTCAGAAGAAAACCTTCAAGCTTGATTTTTTACAGCTTGAACAGGGAATCTACCTGCTTGAAATAAGATTTACAAATGGACAATCTACTGTCAGAAATATTGTCAGAAATTGATTTCGGGAGAATTTCAAACTTATTTTGCAGTAGTTATATTTATCATTTCTGAAGTTCGAGTATAAATGAACCTGACGGTGGCAAACTAATTTCTATGGTTCCTTCACCTTTTTTACCGGTTTTCAATTCGGTTGTATATTTTCTGTAGATAAGGTCTGTTGCTTTCAATTTATCTGAATTCAGGTTCCACAGGGATACAAGCTCTGCAGGAATCTTCAGGTTGAATTTTAATTCGTTTTGTTTGTCGAAACTTGCCGCCACAATCAGTTTCTGATCACCGGAGTATCTTGCATAACTGATCACGCGGTCTGAATAATTCTCAGTAATGCCGGCATTTGCAGACTGCAGTTCATAATACCGGCCTGAAAATGCGGGGGAAGTGATTGTCAGGTTTAGCAAACGGCTGTAAAAATCGCGAAGTTCCTTTTCATTTTCCGTCAACTGTCCGCCATCAAACAGCCCGTTGTTAACCCACCTTTGAAATGATGGCACTGCAAAATAATCGAAAATGGTTGTGCGTGTGGCCTTGCCAAAACCTGCATCCAGGGTTGCCGGTTCCCCGAGTTCCTGGGCAAAATAAACCAGTGTCGGCGAAGTGCTGATCGTTGCGGCAACAACCATTCCGGGCTTGCCAATTTCTGCATTTCCTGCAAATCCGGTCGATGCAATCCGCTGTTCATCATGGTTTTCAAGAAAATGAATCATGTGCTTTTCAATATCTTCAACCTGTTTCTGAACTTTAATCACTTCATTTGGGTTTCCTTTTCCCTGCATTAAAACACGGAGCGAATCGTAAAATCCGACTTTATCGTACAGGTAATCCATTTTACCCATTCTGATGTAATCGCGGTAAATTGCCGGATTATAAATCTCGGCAATCAGAACTGCATCAGGATTCGCAATTTTGATATTCGAATTGAGGTAACTCCAGAATTCAACAGGCACCATTTCGGCCATATCAAACCTGAATCCGTCAATACCGAAATTCATCCAGTAAAGTGCAATATCCCTGAATTTTACCCACGAATCGGGAACGTTTTTATCTTTCCAGAAATCGAAATGTTTCTGAATTGAAGCTGTATCATATTCCGAGGTCAGCACATCGAAATCCTTTGTCCCGTCTGGTCTTACACCGTAATTGATTTTTACAGTTTCGTACCAGTCATTAACCGACGGTTGTGCTGCCCGTGATCCGTTGCCTGTCCATTTGGCAGGATTTTCATCGAATTTACCGTCAGCCAGCGGATTTTTTTCACCTCCAAGCGGAAGCTGATCTTTATTAAATTCAGGAACTTTAAACGGCTGACCGGGAATGTAGTAAAAGTTGTTGTCGCGCCTGTATTCCACACTTTTATCATCGTTGGCCCCGAAATCGGTCACTCCTTCTGGTTTTGAAACCGACTGATATTTACGTGCCACATGATTTGGAACAATGTCGATAATAACTTTTAATCCGTTTCGGTGGGTTCTGTCAACCAGCGCTTTGAATTCGTCTAAACGCCGGGCCGGATCAGTTGCCAGATCGGGATCGACATTGTAATAGTCTTTTATTGCATAAGGCGATCCGGCGCGACCCTTCACCACGTCGGGATCATCATTCGAAATGCCGTATTTTGTGTAATCGTTGATTACTGCGTGATGCGGGACTCCGGTGTACCAGATGTGCGTAACACCAAGTTTTTTTATTTCCGATAAAGCTTTATCCGTAAAATCATCGAATTTGCCAACACCGTTTTCTTCAATGGTTCCCCAGGGTTTCATTGTAGTATTGGTATTCCCGAACAAACGGGTAAAAACCTGGTAAATCACTATTTTATCATTTTTACCGGTATTTGGTGGTTTTGGTTCCTCCTTCATGCATCCGGTCAAAAAAAGTATAGCAAAAGCCATACAAAGAAATGAGAAGTATTTCATCGTTAAAAATACAGATTAATTGAAAATCAGTGTGTTTATCGATTCAGGTTGAATTCCTGCGGTTATTTTATCTCCCGAAGTACTGCACTTCACTCTTCCTTCTTCCCAGTTCGATTTTTGAGTTGTTGTCACCGATTTTGACAACTTTTTAACTATCCCGGCAATTTCGATATTCACTGCTTCCTTTTTCAGATTAATTACCTGGAGCACCGTTTCGCCTTTTGGATTTGTGCCGCAAATCGCCAGTATTTCAGGATCGGAACTGAGAGAACCGATGATTTGTGTGCCGTTATTCAGAAAGTCGGTTAAATGACGGGTAACAAAATATGAAGGATATTTTGTTTTGGTGTCGGCTGACATAACTGCGTAATTATCCTGCCATGTCCAGTACATCGAAACCTGCACTTCGGCATATTTCATCATCCGGTGCGAAATTCTGGCAAACCGTAATGCGTAATCCCAGCTTTCGTTCATGCCTTTCGTTTTATGTGCCATGGCATCAAATCCCAGTTCGCTGCACCAGACAGGTTTATTCCAGGCTTTGGCAAATCCTGCAATCCGTTCAAATTCGCTGTCAGGGATTTTTTCCGACCACCAGCTGTGAAAACAAAGGGGGCCAAGGTATTTCCAGATGGTCGAATCGGCAGCAATCATGGTGGCAAATTCAATGGTTCCCTTTGTTTGTGCGGTATCGGCCCAGAGGAATTTAGTTTTCAACCCGGCTTTTTTAAATCTTTCGCCAGCCAGTTTAAAAAATGCGATGGTTTCCTGTGGCGAGAAAATAATCTGCCAGCCTCCGTCCGATTCGTTAAACGAAAAATAATCGGCTTCCACGCCGTATTTGTTTTTTGCAGTCAGAAGAAAAGCTTCGATCATGTCGATTAATTCATCGTATTTTTCAGGTTTTATGCGGCGTTGCGAACTTTTTTCAGGATTCGAAACCAGTTCATCGGCAACCCTCCACACCGAAATTGTAAAGCTTTTAACCCCGAATTCTGTTTTCATTCGTTTCATGCTTTCGAGCAGTGAAATAACTGTTGGCTGCTCAACAATTTTATCGCCTTTAAACTCTGAATATGCAATCCGGCGAAATTCGAGCGGAAGCGCCATTCGAACATGGCTTGGTTTAAAATCGGTGAGTGTTGCTGCGCCGATTGCATCCCAGGCATTATCGGTGTAATTTGCCTGGCAATAATTACCACCGACCGACACTATTTTCTGTTTCAGAAGTTCAGGGTAAACCTGCACTTTAACCGTTTGCGAAAATCCGTTTAAAGCCCAGAATATCAGCAGGGTAAACATCAAAGTTGTTTTTTTCATAATTATCAGGTTTAAAGTACTTTTATCAGATTTGACTTCATGCGGGTATTTAGTTTTTTAAAAAGAAACGGGTCACCATATTTTCTCCCAAAACAAGTTTTAATATATAAATGCCTGGTGGAATTTCATTTACGGAAATCCGAAGATTCAGGTTTTCTCCGGTGATTTGATTTTTCAGAACGTTGCCGTTTAAATCGATTACTTCGACCGATCCATTTAAGAAAACCGGCGGAATTTTCACGTTCAGTATTTCAGAAACCGGATTAGGCCAAATCCGGAAATGATCCTGTTCCGGTTTTTCTGATATTGAAGTCGAGTAAGGAACCATGGTCAGATTAACAATTGTGTCGCCGGCGAGGTATAAAATCCCCGACAAATCATCGTACCCTCCTTTGTACATAAAATAGCTGTATTGTGTATAAACCGGAAGATTTTTAAAATTTGCAATTCCCAGTCCCGTGGAAATCAGCGTATCAGCATTTAATATTACAACAACATTATTCACAGGTGTATTCGTCCCTTCGGTGATTTTAAACTTTACCGAACCGTTTAATCTTGTCAACATCAGTTGTATTGTGGTATCAGCGCCTACCGAAATAAAACCGCTTTCAGTTTCAAACGAGTTTTTTTCAACCAGGTACGGATAGTTACCCTGGAACAATTCAAATGTGGCTTTTCCAGCTTCATCAGTAATCTGAATTTCGTTATTTAAAGTTACTCTTGCTCCCGAAAAAAAAACTCCGGTGTGTTTATCTCCTGCACTAATTGAAACTTTGTATTTTTCGGGTACAAGGTAATATGTAAAAGTTGTGTCGCTGAAAATGGTAAACTGTTGTGTCGAAATAGTTTTGTAATGTTCTTTTTCGATATTGAAAACCAATATATTACTGGTATTTGAGAATGTGGTCAGGCCCGAATTATCAGTCGTTTTCAGCACATCGAAATAAGAAATCCTGCAACCGGGAAGAGGATTTCCTGTATTAAAATCAAAGATTTTTATGGTTGCTTTGAAATTTGCAAGAGCGGTAGTGTCTTTCAATCTTCGTTCGAGTTGATCGAGATAAAGTGATTTCGGGAATAAGTCGTCGCCTTTTCCAATACCCTCGGCAAAATCACGCGGGCCGGTTTTGTACGCGTAACCGTTAATTGTTCCGTCCACCGGATCGAGTTTTACCTGGTCGGCAACTCCTGAAGTGCCAATGATGTAACCGTGTTTAAACTGGCGCGATTCAATAATGTAATCCCTGTCAGGATGGTAATTCAGCCCTTTTGTATTGTAAAACACCGATTGTGTTGAGGAGTAGCCATGAATCACATCGCCTCCGTACGGACGGAATGTGGATTCAAGATAATCCCTGTCAACAGTGAAATTATCGATTAAATTGGCCATGCTCAGGTACATGTGAAAGTCGCTGGCGTATTTCGAGTTTTCGCCAATGCAGTTATAAATCACATTTCCGTTTGAAAAAGCAGATTTAAAATCGTAATTGTGACGTCCATCGTTGGCACGGCTGTCTTTGATCAGGCAATCGTTCGACTGCAGCGTAAACATGTACCCATTACCACCACCGCCTTCGTATTGCGGTTTTTGAAAGAAACAGGAATCGACGGTAATCCCGCGGCACTGTTCGAGCAGAAGACAATTCGACAGAACATGAATGTCAAGCGAATTTTGTATTGGTTTGTATGTATTTACATTTTTTACCCAACAGTTCTGAGCATATTTGATCAGGATGGCATGCGATGCATGAACCTCGTAAGCACCTGTTCCGGGTTCGGTGTAAGTTTCTTCATCCCAGCCCATTTTGTTATTTTGAATGTTGCCGATACTCAGGTTTTCGATCCCGCTTTCCGAAATGTGCTGTTTTGCATGGTAGATCCTTGCATTGTCGCGGGTTTTCATGAAATAACGGGTAGGTGAGTCGATGTAAATCATATTTTTTTCAACGTCGATTGAATCAATTTTCCGGAGAAACATTACCCTGGCAGCCCAGTCAACCCAGATTCCGGTCATTTCATGTTCTGCAATGAATTCCGGGGTTCCGTCGGTCCGAAGGATAATATCGTCGCCTTTATTAAAACCATTTACCGAAACAACAGGAATTACGCGGGTTGGATAAAGCAGATCGTTTTTCAGTTTTGTGGATGTACCTGTTTCGTCCGACCAGGTGCACCAGTCACCCATCATCCAGATGATGCTTTTCTGTCTCATGTTGCTGTTGTCGTTGAAAATAAAGGTCGAATCGGTTCCGGCACCGCGAAGAACGGTGTTGCTATACTGTATTCGCAGCGCTGAATCTTCATTTCCCGGATTTACCCTGTAAGTTCCGGCAGGCAGATAAACCACCCCACCGCCACTTTGACCCACGTCATTCAACGCTTTCTGAATGATTGCGGTGACATCGGTTTCGCCATTGTTGTCAGCATTGTAAGGTGGCTGCGTGATATTCACAACATTATCTGTGATAAACGGGATCTCTTTTTCTCCCTGGTGATATCCGGCGTATGAAAAATCGTGAAGAAACCTGTCGTCGTTGTCTTTGAAACCCGGTTTCCAGTTTTCAGGATAAAGTTTACTCCTCCATCCCTGAGGTTGTGGTTCATACGATTTCAGGTCAGGCATTTCATCAAGGGTCAGCACGTAATCATGTGCAAACATTTTTTTCCATAAATCGAGTGAATTGTATTTCGAATTCCTCACAAAATCGCCGTACCACGGCATGAAATACGACCAGGGAGCTTCGTCGGCTACAAGGTTGTCGGCATCGGGGAATGATCCGGTTTCACTGAGCGTGATTATTTTCTTTCCGCCATAATCGTTATTCAGTTTGTTGAATTCCATGATTTGCGAACTGTGGTCGCCGTCTTTGTAAATGTCGCGTCCGATGATATCCACCACATCGTCGCCCGGGTACCACGATTTGTCGTTTTGCTGACTCGTCCAAACCCAGATCAGGTTTTTCAGACCATGGTAATTTACCATCCTGTCGTACATCAGGCGGTAAAGTTGTTTGCAGGGTTCGGCACCTTTGGCGCCCCACCAGAACCACCCCCCGGATGCCTCATGCAAGGGTCTCCATAAAACCGGAACATCAATATCCTGTAACTTTTTCAATAATCCTGCAATGTAATCGATGTCGCTCACCATTGCCTTGTATTCAGAGGAGTTGGGATCGGAGATTTTTGACACATCAAAACTGGTGTCTTTCGTGTAAAATGCCTCGGTTTTTCGCGATGGATCGCGCCAGTGCCAGCACATGGCTGGAATGCCATTCCTGTTGTAATAATTTTTTGCATCATTGATTGGCTCCTCGTCGTTATACCAGGAATATCCACAATTGCAATGCATAAAATCGATCCCTACCAAAGCAGGTTCTTTGCCTGTATTACTTTTCAGCCATTTAATTTCATCCATGCTGTTTAAAGTCATTGCACCCGAGATTATTTTTTTACCGTAGTTGTCGTACAAAAACCGGTAGAGTTTCAATGTATGGTCAGTCGGGTTGGGAGTCACAGGAACCTTCGGAATATCGAATCTTCCCCAGTCGTCCACTTTTTCGAATTTAATGTAGTCGATATTTATCCAGCCCCACGATTTAGTAATTTGCAACTGATGAACACCCGGTTTCAGTTTCTGACTGCTTACCACTTTTAATAAAACATATTCCTGATTTGCTTCAAGTGTAAAAGACACGCTTTGTCCGTCGATAACGAAGTTGTTGGTTTTTCCACCGTTTGGCGCGGCAACGAAAACGTAAATATTGTAATATCCTTCCTGTTCCAGCGTTACTTCCCACGAAAGGTTACCCTCTTTTTGTGCAACATAAAATCCATCGGAAAGAGAACTGTCGGCTATCTTTTCAGCACCACCCGATAATGTTGCGTTTTCAGCTTCAATGATCTGTGCCTGAATTGGATATAGAAAAGTAAAAAACAACGATACAAACAGAATTCCTGATTTCAGCTTTAATAATCCTGCATTTGCTTGTGTCAAAAGTCCGGATACTTTCATTTTTTTTCTGAGATAATTTAAAGTTTATTTTGATTCTGCAAATTTTAGAAGCTTTTCACGGGTTTTGATCCCGGATTCCTTTAAATCGTTTTCACTCCAGTTGCCGGTATCGCTGGCTGTGGTTTTTAACATGGAACAGGTTTCATTTTTGTCGGCAACAGACCAGGAGACCCAACTTATTTTGTTTTTTTCCATCCAGTCTATCCATGTATTCCATGCCTTGTAATCGATCGGGCCGTTTCCGCTGGCTTCCATTCCGGCGCACTCCGAAACAAATATCGGGATGCCCTTTTTAAGCGCGTAATCCGATCTGTCGCGCAAATCTTTCCCGTGGGTTGCAGCATAAAAATGAACAGTGTACATCAGGTTTTTATATCCTGAAATCGGCGAGTCGGCAACCAGGTGAATATCCTGGTCCCAGTGCGGACTTCCAACGAGAATGATATTGTCGGGGTCTTTGTCGCGGATGGCTTTTATCACTTCGATAGAGTAACTTTTTACCGTATCCCACGAATCCCTGACAGGTTCGTTAAAAATCTCGTAAATCACATTCGGATATTTCCCATATTTTGCGGCCATTTCAGTGAAAAAGGCAACTGCTTCTTCTGTGTGAATTTCGTGGCTGTGCCAGTCGATTATTACATAAATGCCACTTTCGATCGCACCATCAACAACAGCTTCAATCTTTTCTTTCGACCATTCTTTTTTGTCGATGTAGCTGCCTTTTGGTCCAACGCCCATCGCCGCGCGCACAACATCGCATTTCCAGTCATCCGCAAGCCATTTCACCGATTCCTTGTTGTAAAATCTTGGCCACCAGTTGTGCCAGCCATAACTTACACCCCTCAATACAATTTCTTTACCTTTTTCATTGACAAGGAAAGTTCCTTTCACCGAAAGATTCCCGTTATTTTTTACAGGTTGAGCCTGTAAGAAATTACCAGCAGCCATGATTATCGCTGCCATTGCCAGTACATGTTTTAGTTTCATATTCATTGATTTATCAGGTTTAAACTATTTTCCTACAACAAACTTCCGGTTTCCGGAAAATGAATCTGATTTTAAAGAGATCCAGTAAATTCCTGATTCCAGGTCCGAAATATCAGCTGTAAAATGATTTTTTCCGGATGATAAATTCTGATTGACAATGGATTGTACCTTCTGTCCTTCTACATTAAAAATATCCAAAGTCACAAAACCGGTTTTATTCAGGCTAAAACCAATGTTCAGTTTATCATTTGCAGGATTTGGATAAACATTGAGTTCAATTTGTTCCGGTTTAAGCTCATTTATTGCAGTCGGCGCTGCTTTCAAAACAATTGCATTCACGGAAAGAGGTTCGAGCTGAACTGAAATATGAAAAACAGGTTTTTCCAACTGTTTAACTTTCAGTGCATTTTGGGTGTGTGAGGTAAATGTTTCAGCAGCAGGTAATTTTGAAAGTGTGTAAAGCTGAATTGGTTCATTTTTAATATTGAAATTCTGAATGTCGATCTGTAAATCTTTTGTTGCCGTTGTGTGACGATTGATCAGAAAAATGGTCATTGAATCTTTTGCTTCATTTACTGTGGGATATGCCGAAACATAAGTTTCATCACCCGAAACCGCATCGATAAAATATTTCTGGCTGTACCTGCTGAAAAGATGAATGGTTTCCCACATTCCCGGGTTCCAGCTCCAGGGAGTAAAAATTTCCACCCCGTTTTTCATAAATTCACCCAGAGTTGAAGCATACCACGACGCCTGAACATTTGCGTCGCTTGAATTTATGCCGGTTTCGGTTACACTGAGCCCGACACCATGATCCGGCCCAATATATTTGGTGAGCCAGTCGGAACACCTTCCCAGAATATATTCTTTGGTGATGCTGTTATCCCATCCGCCGTTAACTGTTTTAACCCCGTTTGCTTCAGGATAAATATAATTGCGGTCGAAAAAAACGCGATAGAATTGAACAAGCTTTGCTGCATCGGAAGAGCCAGGGTAATAATGAATATCGAGAACATCGAGCAGTTTAATTCCTGTGGCTTTTTGTTCCTCGGCAATCCTGAGAATAAAATACTCAAGCCAGCAATATCTCTTTCCATTATATGATATTGCATCGCTGCCGTAACGGTACCATTGCCATTCGTTTGCAGGCACCGGCCCTGTAAGTTTTATGCCCGGGTATTTTGCCTTTGCCGCTTTGGCAACCTTAAAATAAAGCTGCATAAACTCTTCAGCCGCAATTTGAGTTTTCATCACATCGTCGTGGGTACCCGACCAGATTTCGATTTCATTATCCATGCTCCAGTAACGATAATATGTTGAATCATAGCCCAATTTATCGAACCAGTGGTCGAGAATGGCAACCGTTGAATCGGCAGGCCAGTCCATCAGATAAAGATCCGGATTTCCTTCAACTAAAGCTTTACTCCCTCCCTCAGGATTAACCACACCACCACCTGCAAGATTCTGGTTTACTCCCGACCACCATTGCGAATTATTGTAATTCCAGTCGTTGAAATTGTTTCTGGTATTGGCTGCAACTTTTCCGAGCAACTGGAACGACCACATTCCCTGAGTACCCGGCATCTTATCGGTCAGGTTTTTTGCTGCAGCATCCCAGTTGTTCCCGTAAACATTATTGTACCAGTCGGGATGGCTCGAAAGTTTCAGCCGCCAGTTGTATTTTGTGCTGTTGTTTCCTCCTCCCTGCCTTACAAAATGCACTCCGGCCTGAACTGCTTTTGTTACCTCAGCATTTGTGCTGTTATTTAAAAAGGTACTTGGCAAAACATTGTTTTTCCCGAAAATATAAGGCGAAATCTGTCGTTTCCCTGAATTTGCGTTTACTGTAATCTGTACTGTTTGCGCATTTAAAACATTAAAAATGAGCAAAACAGAAATTGAAATTGAAAAGAATTTCATCATCTGGTTTTAATAATTGATTATTACTTTTTCCGAATATCGTCTGACATTTGTTGTTACCTGAAGAAAATAAATCCCCGCTGGTAATTCAGTCACTTGAAAAACAGACTGCGACCCGGGTTCATTTATCTGTTTGAGCAGGCTTCCGGAAACAGAGTACAAACTGATCTGTTTCAGTTGATTTCCTGATTTCGGCCTGACTGTGATCTCTCCCTGGTTATTTACAGAAACTGAAAATGGTTTTTCAGCAGTTAAGTCGCTTGTAACTGTGGCGCTTTTTAATTCGAAAGTGATTTTATCGATATTATAGACAGGACCGGAAATCACAGTAAACCGCATGATTCTGATTCCGGGGTAAAGATACATTTCGGTACTGAATGGCAGGGTGTTAATATTGCTTGATGTTCCTGACATGGTGACAATTTCAGAGTGAATGGTATCGATAGAAATCTGAAATTTTCCTCCCCTGTAAACCGATGCCAGGTACGCCGAAACTATGTACATTCCTTCGGTTTTCACATTTACCGAATATTCGTACCATTCACCGGCGATAACATTCCCGATATGATATCCGTTTCCCAACCTGTCGTAAATATCTACTCCTTCAGTTGGCCGGTACTTCCCCGGAATATTGGTTTCGTCTGAATCGTGGTAAGTAAAATCCTCGCCTCCGATGTCGAAGTTTTCGGCTTCAACCGTACCCGGAATATCGACTGGTTGTCCTGGAAAAGGAATTCTCACCGGTTTTACCCATTCTGGGAAAAAAACCTGAACAGGTTGTGAGTAAAGATCAGTGGTGTCGTTATAATGGGCAATTACCCGGTAGGTGTAAGTTTTATTCATTTCGGGTTTAACATCGTAAAAAAATGTTGTATCTGATTTTAGCACGGCAATTGTTGAATAAACCTGTGAAGTCCCGATCCGGCGCTGAATAAGAATACTGTCATGGTCATTCACTTTGTTTGTCCATTTTATTCCTACAATCGAATCGTGTACAATATTTATTGACGGTACAGGAGAATTCGCCGTGGTACGGATCAGAATATCCTTTACTTCATCCCAGGTTTTCTGCTGTCTTTCCAGTATTCTGAAATCGCCTCCATCGTCCCATGCCATGCAAGCAAAACCATATTTTTGCGATAATTCGACATAAGCTCGATAATGGCGCATTCTTGAATTGAAATCGCATTTTTTCAACGATCCGAATTCGCCGAGAAATACAGGGATATTATTCTTTACCGACCAGTTCGAAACATTTTTAAATTTTGATTCGAGTGTTGCATAATCAGATGCAGAGCCCCAGGTTCCCTGTCCTTCAAGCCCGAAAAGATAGGGATCGTAAGAATGAAATGATCCGATAACATATTTGTCATTTGGAATGGCAGCAGCCACCAGCTCGTCGGAGCCACCCCAGTTGTGGCCCTGAAAGATGACAAGGCGGGTTGGATTGGTTTTTCTGATGATGGACAAAACCCGTGCGTGAAGATCATCATTCTGCTCTTTTGTCAGACCGTGTGGTTCGTTTATGATTTCGAAGACCAGTTTTTCTGATTTGTTTTTAAACCTGACTGCAATCTGCGACCAGATACTGTCGAACCGGGCTTTGTTGGTTTCAGTATAACTGGTTTTTATCCAGTCGTCGTGATGCGAATTGATTACAATGAATAATCCCCGCTCCAAACCCCAATCAACCACCTGCTCAATTCTGTTCATGTAAGTATCAGTTACTTTAAACGGAGCTGTTTTCCCTGTGTAACTGTCCCATCTCACCGGAATACGGACACAATCAAATCCGGCATCCCTGTACATGTCAAAGTAATACTCCTGTGCTTTCGGATTATTCCATCCGGCTTCAGTTGGCGGTTCAAAAGTATTGCCCAGATTGATTCCTTTTTGCATTAGTCTGATGGCTTGTTGTGGCGTGATTTGTGCTGAAATGATAGTAGAAATCAGTAATCCTGAAAAGAGAATAAAAAATATTTTTAGTTTGAATTGTTTCATGGTCTTAAATTTCACTGGTTTTCGGAAAAAGCGAAAATAGGAAAAATTTTGGGTACTAAAATCGGAAAAAGACTTCATTTAGCTTCTAAATTTTGCCCCGACTTTCAAGCCGGGGTTTCATGAAAATGAATAAAAATAAAGCGACTCATTCATACCTGTTTCAAAAAAGACCAGCAGCACCATGAACCCCAAAACCATGAACCGGTTTTCAGAAATCAGTGGCTAAAGAGCCATTGAAACTCCGCATAGTCATATAAAAAAGGCCCGCAATGCAGGCCCTTATATATTTTAATGATGGAAACCTATTCAAAATAATGAATGTACCAGTTATCCTCATTCAGGAGGTAATTGTAGATTTCCTCACGCTTTCCTTCAGGGAATTTTTCTGATACTTTTTTTGCGAGATACGATGGATCATTTCTTCTTTGTGCCACCCTCATCAGGTCGTAAAAACGTTCTCCTTCAAATGCAAGCTCTCGTGCCCTTTCTTCAATAATCTGATCTTCGAGATACAACTGCAACCCCATGAAATTTCCTGTAACATCAAGATATCCTGTTACTTTGTTTGTAAATGGATCGAGGATATAATTGATATTTGCCGGCCTGATTCCATCGGTTAAACCGCCAAATCCGACACGACCTCTTACACCTCTTTGCAAGCGGGTATTGTTAATATCGAAATTGGCCCCGTCATTTAATATATTCACAGCATTTGAAGTAAACTCCCTCACAATACCGTTCTGCTCAAATTTCCACCATACATAAAGTTCTGAAAGCCATAAATGCACTCCTGCTGCCCGATAGACAATGAAATTGGCATCCTGATCAAACACACCTTTATTTATTGAATATTTCCAGATCACTGTATCTGCTCCTTCCACTAACAACTCCGAAGTACGATAATCTTCTTCAGATTTAAGCCATAACATATTAAATACGTCGGTCTGCGGAACCGGTACTCCGTTTCGAAGATAAGTATATGATGCTCCATATCCCCGGTAAAAATCGCCGGGCATACCTTTAAAGACTGTTCTTGTCATCCACGGTTGGTTATTGTTAACCGACAGTACATAATTATCCCAGGTGGTTTCCCATTTGATAATTGCAGCCCTGGTTGGCTTTAACATATATTTATGAGGTTCCCGCGGTTCAAAATACTCCTGAAACAGATTTTGCTGAAAATAATTTTTGTTAAACCAGATGGTAAAAATATGTTCGCGCAGATCGATATTTGTAAAAATATTTTTCCAGTTGTTGTTTCCAAAACTCCCGTCAATCTGATAACGGTAATTATCAGAATTGGTGTAAATAACATTTTCGAAGTGTTTTGCTGCTTTGGCCAGATCACCGTCGGTAAGATACATCAGTCCTAACAATGTGTTCCATGCATATACATTCCAAACCGACACTTCCCAGCTCTGGTCATTATTTTCGATAAAGTGGTTAACCCCAACACCATTAGGTTTAATGTCATTTTCAAGTTCATTTGTAAAATAATCAATAATCATTTTTTGATCGAAGTACTGCTTTTCAAGTACAATCTGCACATTCTCCAGGGTGTCATTGTTATAACCATCTATCCCATATATAATCTGAAGACTGTCGGTGTATGTATGCGGGGAATTTAAAAAATTATTGACCTCATCGATTGAAGTTAACGACTCGGGTAAAAACGGCACCTTACCATAAATACGGACTGCATTGAAATAAGCCCATGCACGCATGCACAATGCTTCGCCATATAACCTGTCATAATTAGTTATCGGAATTTTTGGATCCATTACCTCAGGATGGCGGGTTTTTAATTCGGTAATAAAGTTATTGGTTGCAGAAATCAGTTTAAAGAAATTGGTTGGCTGGGCATATTTGTTTTCTTTAGATATATCGAAATTGTAAATTTCAACCATATCGGCATCGGCGTTTTGGGTTGTCTGCATCAAATCGCCCCGTAATTCACCAAGAATAACAAGTTGTTCAACCAAATCTGCTTGTAGGCCATACAAACCCATTACCATCGACCTGTATTCATACCAATCATCGTAGAGTTTGTCTTTTGTAATATTTATTTCCTGAGCAGGATTGAGAAAATCCTTACAGGAAGAAAACAAAATCAGTGATAACAAAAAAGTACCAATGATAACCTTGTATTTATTGTAATTTTTCATTTCAAACAATATAATTACTTTATAAACCTAGTTTAATTCCGATTACAAACTGACGTACCTGTGGTGTCAAACCATAATCAATTCCCTGCATAATATGTGCACTTGAGAATGCAAATTCCGGATCGTATCCCAAATATTTTGAAGCTGTCAACAGATTAGTTCCTGAAATATAAAACTGGGCGTTTTTAAATGCCAGAAATTCATTTGGAATAGTGTAACTCAGCGATACATTTTTTAATCTCAAATACGATCCATCTTCAATCCAACGGGTTGAAAAATCAGAGTTTCCAATAATATCGCCATACAATGCCCTTGGCACTTCAGTTTGCTGACCATCATATTCCCAGCGGTTCAGTATTCTGGTGCTTTGGTTGCCAAGACCAACCATATTTTCGTTTGTGTAACGCAAATAGTTGAAAACCTCATTCCCTCTGACAAACTGAACGAAAGCATTCAAAGCCCATCGTTTATAAGTGAAAGTCGTTCCTACCCCACCGTAATCTGTTGGCATTGAAGAACCTATAACAGTTTTATCATAATTATTGATCACACCATCCGGTTGTCCGTTTGGTCCTGATATATCTTTAAATTTCGCATCGCCGGCTTCATATTTCAAATGACGGTCGTTAACAACACCTGCACTCTGAGCTTCATCAGCTGTGGTATAAACTCCTTCATAGATGTACCCGTAAAAACTGTTGGCCTGTTCTCCCGACATATTCACAATTTCAGCACCGTTTATTTTTGTAATCAGTTTGTCACCTTTAATTTCGAGTACTTCATTTTTCACCCTGGTATAAGTCGCCTGCAAATCCCACTTGAAATTCGGTTTGTCCAATATTCTGAAAAACACACTTAAATCGATTCCTTTGTTTTGCATTTTACCACCATTTTCAGGCCTGAAGTTGAATCCGAAATAAGCTTCAAGTGGAGCATAAATGAGCATATTATTAATTGTGGACTGGTAAAGATCGACACTTGCCTGCGCTCTGTTTCCCCAAAGCGCCAGATCAATCCCTCCGTCCAGCTGTGTAACAGTTTCATAAGTAAGTTCTTCATTTGGAACCACAGCTGGTACAAGCCCGGAGGTTTCACGAAATTTAACCGCGTTGTAATAGTTAGTTGCATTCGCCTCTCCAATATCGTCGTTACCCGAAATACCATAGGATAATCTTAACTTTAATTCTTCCAGTTTTGACATGTTTTTAAGGAATGCTTCGTTTGAGATTCTCCATGCTCCGCCAAATGAATAAAACAAGCCAAACGGAACGCCCCCAATTTTCAAAGTATTTGCTGCATTATCTCCCACTCTTGAAGAACCATCGAGTGTTACAGTTGCCGAAGCAAGGTATTTATCTTTGTAACCATAGGTTACATTTTCGTAAAACGACAACCAGTTCCAGTTACGGTTAGCCCCTCCAATTTCGCGTAAATTATTCTGTCCATCCTGAATCATTCTGTACTGGTCGTTTTCGTGAGCATTTTTAGTAAGTCCCCAGTCTAATTCAAATTTATTGTTTAAAATGTTAAAACCGGTATTAGAGGTGAATGAATGATTGCGCCCGAAGTTTTTGTTATATTTCAGATAAGTATTGTTGTAAAATGAATTCAGAGTGTTATTTGTTGCCTTTGCCACGTTAATGGCTTCTTTATTATAATACTCCTCCATTCCTTTGTTTGGCATAAAAATCTGTTCTTTCAAAACATTATATGTAATACCGAAATTCGAGTTTAAAAAGAGATTTTTTCTTAAATCGGCCACAAAACCTAATGTTGATATAAAATTGAAGTTATTATTTTTAGCTTCATAATTATTGATAATTGCGACCGGATTACTGATTCCCAGTTCATCCGGTTCGGTTAATGCTGTCAGTTGTTTTCCTTCTTCATCATACTGGTAAGGATTTAACAATGGCGATTTTGCCAAAGCGCTGTACAGCGGGCTTGTCTGACTTACCCTTGCTGATTCTTTAAGTTGTGAATTATTGTAACTTAAAGAAACTGTGGCATTCATTTTTAACCATGTAAATATATTAAGCAAACTTACAAACCTCAGGTTATATCCATCGTAACCAGTGCTTTTTACAACTCCGTTGCTGTTCATATATCCAAATGAAAGACCATAACGTGCAATTTCGTCTCCTCCTTTTACTTTTACATTGATATTTGTGAAAGCGGCATCAGTAAAAATAAGGTTTTGCCAGTCGGTGTTGTGCTGGTAATCAATATATCTGTCATCTTCCGGCGTCAGAAAAAGGTTTGGATATTCTTTCACCACCTGTTCTTCAGGCATTCCCGATGAAAAAAGTAATTCGCTGATCAGTGTTTTATGCTGCGCGCCATTCATCTGCGGGATATCATTTGCCGGGGCAAGCGAATAACCTGTTCTGAGATCGAGTTCCACCATGGTTTGGGTGGCGCTTGGGTCGAGAGTTTCGATAATCACAAGTCCATTTGATGCTTTCGAACCATAAGCCGAGGTAATAACCGGGTCTTTCACAACAGTTGTTTTTGAAATATCGATCGGATTCACACTTAATAAAGTATTGTATTCAAATCCATCAAGGTTTGATCCAAAAACATTTGTTGGCATAACGGGGATGCCATCGACAACATACAAAGGAGAATTGTTGGAATTGATAGAATTGACCCCACGCAGAAATGAAACAGCTCCTGAGCCCGGGTCTCCCGACCTATTTACAGTATTCAATCCTGCAACTCTTCCCTGAAAAAACTGGTTCACTGTTATGGCCGGAGTTTCTTTGATGGCATTTGAATTTACCGAAGAAAATGAAGCCACCATATCGCGTTTCAGAATATCCTGCGACAAAACCGAAAGATTGTCATCGCCTGACGCAACTCCAATAGGAGTGAGATATATTTTTAATTCAGTTCTGTTATTCAGAAAAACTCTTTTCTTTTTGTACTCTCCTGAGGGTGCAATGCTGAGCCATACATTACCCGACAATGCTGCCAGTGTAAATTCACCCGCTTCGTTGGTAACCGACGGAAGTTCAAAAGAACCTTCGATTCCGACAGAAACATTGGAAACTGGCTTGTTCAACCCGTTCACAATTGTTCCCTTAACACGGAGAGTATCCTGCGCAAGTACCGACGATATACCAAAAATCACCAAGGCCGAAACTGCGGCTATCTTTTTTAAATCCGTCAAGAAGCTTTGTTTGTTCATTATATTAGCTGTTTGCATTTGTCGAACCTTACCCGCTTTATTCAAAAAACAGTTAAGCAACGACGTTGATTTGCCTGAATTAATATATAAAAGCATGTCCTTCACTCTTTTACAGAGGCTATTGCTGGTTATCATGTTTAATGTTCCTTTCATCAGTCGGTCAAAACTTCAGTTATTCAATTTTCAGAAACTGTTATTCGATTACCGGTTTAAATTCAATGTAGTCAATTACTAAACCGTTACTGGCAACCATACCCGGGGCTTTATAATTGAACCTGATTTTTGCCTTGCCATAATCAGTAATATTTTCAACATACATATCAAACCTGTTAAACCGTCCGCGGGGTAAATATCTTTCACCGGTTACGCTGAAAAGAACTCCCCTGCCTAATATATACTGGTAATAATCAAAAGTTTTCACCAATTCATCATTGACATAAATTTCGTAAATACCACCAATGTCCATGTGTGTACTCACTATCATAACATACTTGCGGGGAAATAATTTCGGACTTTTAAATTCAAGACTAAATTTGCCCGTGTAACCCTTTGGAAAATTAACCCTGATTATTGAGTCGTTTGATGCACCCTGAATTAATTCCTGACCTGGAATCAGCGATATGTCACTTTTAGCTGTTACACTGTCGTTCCAAGCATATTTATTCAATCCAACCATGTGAACCAGATCTTCGCCTTCAAATTTTGTTCCTCCGTTATACAATGAGTCTGGAATAACAAAAGACTCGTAATTATAAGAGTAACCATTGCTGCATAATGCTTTATCAGTTGGTACATAATTAATTACAACACTGTCGCCAAGAACGTTTAATAACTTTAGTGTATCTTTTGGCGATTCCCAGACAAATTCTTCGGGTTCGAGCCGGTTCAGAAAGACACCCTGAGAAAGAATATGCGGTATCAGCACTTCTTCCTGCCAGTCAATCGGAATATCACTGTAATCGTTATAATTACCGCCAAGAGAGTTAGCCATGGTATTGAGGGCATTCCGGTAGTCTTCTTCTTTCGGAAAAACTATTGTACATGAAAGATTCCTGAACTCGTGTTTTACAGGGAAATATTTCATTTCGAATTTATTCGCAACGATGGATACCGTGTCGTAAACTGTGTTTCCTTCTTCATCGAAACCCAGTGGTTTACTTTTTTCCTTGTCAAGTATAATCGTATCCTGTGTATCGATATAATTGCTTAACACGGGATTGGTAAACTCATAGTATTCATACAGATTCGGTTTGGGTTCAATTACCTGATTCATTGTAAAAAACTTACCATTCCGGTAAAGAGGGCTTTCAGCAACCACCGGAATATCATCGATTTTCACCTTGCTTCCATTTCTGTCGAACAATGCAAACTTTTCGGTTAAAGTCTGAATCTGCCTTTTACCCTGAATGCTGCTTACATTGATTAAATGAGAACAAAAATGATAAGCAAGCACTACATTACTGAATTCCCTGACTCCGGTAAAATTTGCAATGGCATCGTTTGTGGGGGCAAAAATTGTATAAGGAATGTCGGACAGAAACAGCGTATCCATTTTATAGTTCTTAATGATCTGAACAAAACTCGAAAACTGTGGATCGCTTTGAATAACATCCCATACATTTTTATCCACGGTTTCAGGGTAAACATTATAATGGTCTTCCCATTGTTGATTTTTACAACCGGCTGCACCAATAATTATAAACCCTATTAATAATATTTTAATTCTGAATTTCATCTGTATAATTTTTCAATCATTTTTCTAAAACTTCCGCAACCACTTCGCTGATTCAAATAAATTAACCCCGATATTTTCCCCAGCCCTGTTTATTTTAATTGTCTCTGTATTAATCTTCATTTAATTCCGATCTCTCCATTAACTGATTTAATTTCAACCTATTGAATACTGTTTAATATCTGTTATTAAAATGGTTCAAACCGGATGTAATCCCATAAAAACCTTCCGGGAATCAAAGGGAGCACCTCTACTAAATGAGTCTCGTATTTTTTAAAATCAATTGTGCCGAGTTCAATCTTCTGGAACGGATAATTTGAACTTCCGCCCCGCGACAGGTCAACAAGACTGCTTACCTTTTTCCCATCGATATAAACTTCAACTAAGGCGTTTGCCGAATTGAACTGTTCGGCACCAAGAAATACTTTGTATTTTCCCTGTACTATTTTTGGCACTTCATACGAAATCTTAAAATCGCCATTCATTTCCAGATAATCGTTTCCCCAGGCAGAGGTATTTTCGTCTCCTTTTTCAGTAAAAAACAGATCAACTCCCTCCCATTTTATCGTAGATAAAGCCTCTTTATCCTCAATCAGATAAGATCCGGTTTTCTTTCTATACTCATTTAGCAGAGGTTCTTCATAGAATTCGAAAGTTTGTATTGCCCTTGATGGTGAAACCTGTTGCATAATTCTGTCGATCAGGTGGATTGATCCGGTTTGGGTGGTTATATTACTTTCATCATACAAAAATCCGATGTAATCTATTATTGTTGTATCTAATCCTGAAATAATTGTATCGAATACCTGTTTCCCTTTGTTAATCAGCAAATCATTCCCCAATCCATTGATATTCAAAGGAATTTCAGACAATGTGGTATAATTGGTGGCTTGTCCTTCAAAGTCGTTGATATATCTGCCGCCGGTTAAAATATGATATGAACAGAAATTGAACAGTGGATTTGTAATGCTTGTGTAATTGTTGTCGTTCGGACTAATCAGTTTTGCCAGGTCTTCAACCGAATACACTCCACCTTTGTTATAAATTGAGTCAGGTTCAACCAGCAGTGTAAGCGGTGAAATGTTTTGAAAATCCTTTACATTAAAATCGATCAGGCTTTTTGCACCAGTGAGCTCAAGCGCACCTTTAAAAATTGAGAATCCTGAATTTTCCTGTAACCATCCATAACTGGTAAATGTGATGGGTTCCAAAGCTGTTTCGATCAAATGAATATAACCATTGGAAACTTCAATATTCGGATATTTTATAGCTGCCTGGTTGTTTATTTTATAATATGATGTATCGGGCTGAATAATAAAACTGACTGTAAGATAATCATCAGACAACGTAGGTTCAGGAAAAGCACCAAACGGAAAATCCTGGGTTTGCGCACTCATATTAATTACGTGGTACCTTGCAAAAGCTGCGGCATAAGCGGGATTACCCAATATATCGTTGATTGACGAAATTCCTTCTGAATTTTTAATAAAATTGTCAATTGCCTGGTTATCGGGTAAAAAGAGTGTGTATCCATTCCCATTTGGATTGTAAGCGCTTAAAGTTTTATCAATTCCTCCAACTTCAAGAATGGATAAAAAATCAGAGAACTTCTCCTTGTTTGCCACAATATAGTTATAGATCGTATATTGTTCAGCATCTTCAAATCCTGCAACCCTTTCAGGTTCTTTACAGGAATTAAAGAAAACCACCACAGCAATCAAACTGATTATATAAATATTTTTTTTCATCTTACTCTTCTTTAATTTTCATCGATTTCGTAAAATTCAAGCTTCTGCCCGTAATATTTTCCATTTCAACATCTCTATTCCGGTCATATTAAAAATCGTAATACGGGTTTTGAACCAAGTTTTTATTCCGTTCTATTTCTCCCTCATAAACAGGCAGATACCATCCAAGCGGATTGGTAAGTTTTGTTGCAAGTATCCTTTTCTGGGTTGAGGGTACATTGCTTACAATAATTTCAATGAGTTTATCTTTTCTGGCATAATTATTACGTCGCCCCATTCTTAAAAGATCAAACCACCTTTTACCTTCAAAGGCTAACTCCAATGCACGTTCATTAAGAATTGCATCTTCGTAGGCAGTAGGTGTATTTGCTATACTGATAGAACTGACACCGGCCCTGTCACGAATTTCAGAAATGATATCGTAAGCTTCATTATACCTTCCTAACTGAGACAGCGCTTCTGCTTTCATTAATAATATATCGGCATACCTGTAAACAATCCAGTTGCAACTGTACTGGTCGGTTCCGGTTCTTGCACTCTGCCCGTCAGGAGCCTGGCCTACATATTTCCAGATAATAAAATCATCCTCACCATATTTTCTTATTGAAGCATCTTCACCTCTGACCAATTCGCTTGCATATTTAAAACTCAGTAATTCGAGCGCTTTCTGGCTTGGTTTGTATTGATTGCTGTTTCTGCTTGTAAGATCGTAGGTGCCGTTTCTCTGCTGCAAACTGGTATTAAACTGAAACTCTAAAATACCCTCGAGTGTATTTCCGGGGTAAAACAGTTCAAACCACCGGCCGCTTGGCATTAAAACGAACTTCCTGGTTTGAATGATCTGATCGGCATATTTTACTGCATTGTTATAATCGAACCTCCACAGGGCTATGTCAGCTAGCAAAGCATCGAACGAAGCTTTTGAAGCCCGTCCTTTGTTTTCGGCAATAGTTTTAAAACTTTCGGATGGAGCAAAGGCACGGTTTGCCTCAAGATCGGCAACAATCTGATTTAACACTGTTTCCTCGGTCTCCTTTTTTATATAAAAATCAGTATCATCGGTTTCGCTGGGTTTTAAAACCAATGGAACCTCTTTATAAATGCGGACAAGATAAAAATAGGCAAGGCTCCTGAGAAAATATGCCTCCGAAACCAATCCCTGCATCTGATAATCAGTGAAGGTATTGTCAATTTCCTGTACAAGCGGCGCATTTACAATAACCTCGTTGCAATAATTAATTACCTTGTAAAAAGTATTCCAGTTTGTAAAACCGTTATCAGGGTAAATATTATTTTCTGAGATTAACTGTTCGTTCCATCCCTGGTTACCGCTTCCTTTTAGCATATCGGCACGAAGTTCGCCGTAAAGGAACAAACTACGGTCCATCCTCGAAAACTCACTGTAAGTAGCCATTAACACAGCTTCAACATCGGCTTTTGTTTTCCAGAATTCCTCCCTGATCAAACCACCCGGTGGGATAAGTTCCAACCAATCGCTGCACGAAATCTGGGTAAAAACCAACAAAACAATTATCAGGTATTTTATTTTCTTTCTCATCTTTCTTCTGTAATTTTTTTAGAATCCAACACCAACACTAAATGTAATTACTTTTGGAGGAGGTGTCCTGGCGTAATCCACTCCAATCCAGAACGGGTTACTGGCATCCTGCCCGATTTCAGGGTCCTGTCCTGTATAATTTGTCCATGTAACAAGTTTTCGCGCACTGACAGCAAGGTTAGCCTTACGCACCCCTATTTTCCTGCACAACTCATTGCTCAGGTTGTAAGATAATTTAATATTGTTTAATCTCACATAATCACCTTTTTCAACATACCGGTCGGAGCCCAGGTTATTTGCGGGGTGGTTCATGTATGCTCTTGGCAATATTCCCGGCTCATCCTGTCCCTGAACGCGCCAGCGGTTCAACACAGCCTTACTCTGGTTGTCCCTGTTGTTCATACCCTGGGTCTGAAGGGCAATTCCGTTAATAATATCAAAACCAAGACGGTAATGGAATGCGAGTGAAAAATCCCAGTTTTTCCACTTCAGCGTTGAACCGAATCCGCCAATAAAATTCGGGTTCGAGTCGCCAATGTAAACCACATCGTTAATATCAATTTTACCATCGTAATTAATGTCCTGGTAAATGGGATCTCCACCTTTAAAAACATACGTGTCAGTATATTTCATCGGTATTACTTTTCCTTCAGCATCGTACAGAATGTTTCCCTCTGCATCTTTCGCAACCACATCCTCATCGCTTGGGTACACGCCCAGGTATCGGAAACCGAAGAAGGAACCAATGGGTTCGCCCTGTACCACACGTAATGGATATTGACCGTTTCCGATTGATGTGGAACGTTCGGTGTTAAAATTATCGGGCAGTTTATTAAATGAGTTAATGTTCTGCGAAATATTGAAGTTGAATGACAGTAACCAATCTTTGGTCCTGATTACTTTTGCATCAGCCATTAATTCCCATCCGTTATTGGTCATTTCACCCCCGTTCAGATATTTTAGCAGATCGTATCCTGAGGAATATGGAATCGCATAATCCGGAAATAAAATATCGGTGGAAACCTTTTTATAAATATCACCTTCAACGTACAAACGGTCTTTAAATAAGTTCACTTCACCTCCGACATCCCAGGAAGAAATTGTTTCCCAACGCAGGTTATTCAATTGAATGCTTGTAGGTGCAATGGCCGGATTCAGCATGTACGCTCCTGTTGATGTTGATTCATAAGTTGCAAAACGTGCATAAACGTCCTGAGGCTGTCTTCCGGCAACACCATAACTGAAACGAACCATACTTTCTCCAAGCCAGGTCAGCGATTTCATGAAAGGTTCGCTTGAAAACCGCCATCCAAGCATAAAACCATAAAAAGCACCCCAGCGGTTATTTGATCCAAACGATGAGTGTGCATCAGCACGAATATTGGTTTGAACCAGGTACCTGTCGAGCCATTTATAATTAATATTGGCCAGACCGCTCACCAGCCTGTTATCGCCCGATCCGTTGCCAATCCAGTTAATTGCCGCATCGATAGAAGGATCCTGGATATCGGTACTGGGTATTTTATTGCTCTGTATGTTCATCCATTCGTATCCCGACTCGTCGGTTGACCACGTTAAAGCACCCGATAATTCATGATCTTTGTTTTTAAACGGGGAACCAAAAGACATCTGGGTCTCGGTTTGAATACCCTGGTTGAGGCTGTTTCCTTCTTCTGCCTTATTAATCTGCCAGTCTAACCAATCTGCCCCGATGGCATTGTAAGGAAGGAACCTTTTTTCCTTGGTTCCTGCATATTGGAACGAGATTGTTTCGCGCAGGGTAATCCAATCGTTTACCCTGTATTGCAACATAAAAGTATTTTCCAGCTTGCTGAAATTTTCATCGCGGCGACCAAGGTTAGCAACCGCCACAGGATTAAAGTAAGTTACTCCGTCACCCTGGTAACTTCTGATCGGTGTAAAATATTCTCCGGTTAAATTTCCCTGAAAATCATGTTCATACACGCTCATGTTCGGAGATTTGATATAAGCCATCTCTCTTATGTTTCTCGGTCTCCAGTAACTACCTTGCAATTCAACATTTCGCTCAGTTAAACTTGAAGTATAGTTAAATTTGATTTGAAACAATAAATTACGTGAAAGAAAATAATCGAGATTGATACGTGTGGAAAATCGTTTATAACCTGTATTGATTGTTGTTCCACCTTCGTCGAGGTATCCGAAAGATGTAAAATACCTTGTTTTTTCGCCGCCTCCCGAAACACTGAAATAGTGATCATTTGATACTCCGTTCTGTGTAATTTCCTTTAACCAGTCGGTGTTGGCCGAATAGTTGTAAAACTGATCGTAATCTTTGTCATAAGCAATTTCCGGGGCAATATTAAACACACCGCGGGCATTGTGCCACTCTTCAAGCTGCAGCATAATATATTCGTCGCCATTTAACATGGGTATTGAAGGTGGCTGAACGCTGTAATTGTATTTATACTGGTAATCGAATTGCACTTTTCCCATCCTCCCTTTGTGGGTTTCGATGAGCAAAACGCCATCGGCACCACGCGATCCGTAAATTGCTGTTGATGCTGCATCTTTAAGAACCTCAATTGATTTAATATCCTGTAAGGCAATATTTATCAGGTTACTGATATCTTCACTATCGGCTGAAGTTAAATCAACCGATCCTTTTTCGACTTTAAACTGTGGTACCCCGTCGATTACAATTAAAGGCTGACTGTTACCCATGGAACTTAGTCCACGGATTACCAGTTGCGAACCTGACCCGGGATCGCCCGATGCACTGATGATATCAAGTCCGCTGATCTTTCCCTGGAGGGCATCGGCTGCTGAGGTAATACCTGCATCCTGCATGCTCATCAGATCGATTTTAACGCTGGCCCCGGCTTTGTCGCGATCGGCAACATTGGTCAATCCGCTGGTTGACTTTGATTCGGCAACAACTTTTACTTCTCCGATTGCTACATCTTCAGAAACCAGTTCCACAATTATCGCTTTAGTGGGATCAACCTTAATTTCCTGTGCCTTGTATCCGATCACACTTACTTTTACCATGTTTTTCGGATCTTTCATGGTTAAAACAAAGTCTCCGCTTACGTTTGTTATCGTACCATTAATAACACGATTGTCTTTGTCATATTCCACAACATTTGCACCGATAACCGTTGATTTATCTGTACTGTCGATAACACGTCCCCTTATTATTGTTTTTTGTTGTGCAAAAACTGTGGTAAGACTAAACAGCGCTATTATTAGAATTATGGTTGATTTGATTTTTTTCATTTTATTCACAAACCTTTGGTTTAATTTTTATGAAAATTGATCTTATCCTTTTATCTGATGTCCAATTCTTCAACTTTTAAAACTTTATCTATCTCATGAATAACACCATTATTATAAAGGATCGGGTACACTTCCTGACCTGTGCCTCTTGATACCCCTGTTAAAATATTGGTTGTATTATCTGCTTCTTCGACTTCTACATAACTGGTCCCGTCTTTTTTCGGAATTTCAATGATGTCGATACCCGGTTTAATGTAAATCGACGTAAAAATTGTAGTGTACTGGGTTGATTTTTCATCGATCCGGGCAGTTTCATAAAATCCTTTTGGCATTTTACCATCGGTAAAAATCATGCTGCCTTGAACGAAATGAAAAAGAAGAACATTTTTAAGTTCATCAACCGGGAGTGAGTTCAATCCGGCATCATCAATCGCCTGATCGCTTGGTATGAAAACAGTATAAAAATCATTATCGCTCACAAAGTTATACCTGAATTCCTTATCATTTGTTAAACCAGCTTTTTTAAGCAAGGCGTGAAACTTTGGATAATCGGTCGAGATTTTGCTGAATAAAGACGGACTTGTAAAGCTGAACCAGTTCTGAACGTCGTAAGTAATTCCATTATCCGTCGCATCGCTTAATAAAACCGGGAATTCGGGTTCAACTAAGGTTCCCCTGTAACCCTTGGTTGTTGGCGCTGTACCTGAAACTTCGCCAGTTACGTTATTTACGATTATTATGTTACCTGCCAGGTTTGGAATAAACTCCTTGCGGGCATTTCCTTTTGCTTTATCAGTCGCTACCTGGTTCAGCAACAAAGTACGCAAGTCATTTGCACTCAGGGTATATTTTGTAGCACCTCCCGGGTAAATCATAAATACCGAAAATCTTTTGCTGATTGGATCATAGATCAAAGAGGAGTCCTGAGCTGAATTTGCATCATTTTCAACAAAAAACATATAATCCTTGTCTTCTCTTTTTAAAGCCGATAAAAGCCCTGATTGTTCGATGGCATTCATCACCTTACTGTACCCTCTCTGGAGATACACCGGACCTGTCACACTTTTGAATGCTCTCGGAACGATGGCTTTCTTTAACCCGATAAATGAACTGTTACTTCCAAATTTCTTTTCAACAATATCTCCCGGATCGATTTTCACAATGTCAAGTTCACCGTTGTAAAAACCACTTTCAAAGTCGGATGGATAAATTGTATTTACCGAGAGGTAAGTATTGGCAACAATTTTCTTTATATTTTCAGGCATTCCGGCAAAAGTACCCCATCCATTAGGAATCTTGATATATTCATTCACAAAAGCCTGAAATGCTTCATTGGTGGGTGCCATTAATCCATGGTGATAACGGATGGTAACATTCTGAGGCAAACCATAAGTTCCTGAAGGCGGACTTGTTTTTTCTTCTGCGAAATCGAATGCCAGCGTCGGAAATGTCAGGTCAAACAGTGAATCCACGGCCATCCCCTGCGATGCTCCCGGTTGTAAAAAAGTCTTTTCCCGGTTATATTCAAAACGCGGAAAAAGATTCAGTACATCAAGAAAATCGGTGTACTGGTTATTAGTAAAATTACTTTCCAGGATTTGTGCAGCATTCTGCAGCGGTTCTACAACCCTGTCGATAATATAGATAAAACCGTTTTCAGCAGAAATTTCATCGCTGGTTATCTTTGATCCGGCAAAATAAATGTCATTAGGACTGTCAAACTGCCTGTTAAAATAAAAAGTGTAATCACTTTTATTCAGATTATAAATATTAAAATATTCCTGGTAAAAAATTGGTACGTATTTACGCGAATCTGTGATTACTTTCCTGAACTTATTTGTTTTTAAGGTGTCAACTATGACAAACTTCGATTCATTACCTGAACCCAAGCCTACAATACCATATTTTCGGTTGGAATCAAGTAAAAGTGTTTCGCGTTTAAATCCCTTTGGCTTATTATTATCAGTCGAAAGGGTGTCAATCCATCCGTAAACATCAAGCGTACGAAGCTGAATTTTACTCCATGGATTCTGAACAATATGATATTTTACCATTCTTGTCAACTCAGAGACAGGAATATCTTCGACAGATTTGTATTTTGTACTTTGCTGAAAGTACAGGTCAAAAGCTTCATTTGATGGTGCAAAAACCGTATAACTACCCGAAACATCAAGTATTTTGTCATAACCGGTTAATTCGATACATTTTGCAAATGTTGAAAGTTCGGGATATGTTAAAATCTGGGTATAAACCTTTCCGGCAAGCCAATCGGGTCTTTTGTATATGTCCGGTTCCTGTTTGCAACTATAAAGCAAAAGCATTATGATTGCAGGAAGCAGCAATGGTTTGATCTTGGTCATATTAGTGAATATTATTTTAAACGATATTAAATTTAGCCTTGATTTAGACGCCAAACATACAAAAAATGCTGCTTACACCAAATTTGAAATGTTAAATTTTCATCGGACAGGGAAAAGATATATGATATTTATAAAATGTCTAAATAACACTTCCTGACTTACAAAAATGAATTGATTTTGGATAGCTTCTTTTTGTTAATTTTGCAACAAAACAAATATTGAAAACAGTTTTAAAATGAAATGCTTTGTTTGTCAGACTGAAGTTACTGCACAAAACTCAAAACTAAACGGTGAAGTTAATTTACCTGTTTGCACGAAATGCCAGGGAACTGAAAAGGAAAAGGAAACTGTTAAGGAATTGCTTGAAAGTCTGGCAGATGGATTTGTCTGCGGTTGTATCTGATTTGAATTATCCGTCAATTTCACTTAAGTATTTATCCAGCCGGTTCATTCCTTCTTCAATATTTTCAATTGAACTGGCGTACGAAAACCGTAGAAAACCCTCACCGTTTTCACCAAAATCTATTCCCGGGGTAACACCCACATGTGCTTTTTCAAGAATGTCAAAAGCCAGCTTGTAACTGTTGGTTGACAAATGTTTTACGTTTACAAAAACATAAAAGGCACCGGTTGGCGGCACCTTAATTTCAAACCCTGATTGCGTTAGTCTTTCAATCAGATATTTTCTGCGCCTGTCGTACGTTTCCTTCATTTTTGCAACGTCTTTATCGGCAAATCTCAGCGCTGCAATTCCAGCCCGCTGGGCTGTTGAACTTGCGCAAATAAACAGGTTTTGCTGCAGTTTCTGCATTGGTCTTACACATTCCTTTGGGGCAATTACGTAACCAAGGCGCAAACCGGTCATGGCAAAAAGTTTCGAGAACCCGTTCAGTACAAAAGCATTTTCAGAAAATTCAAGAATAGTGTGTGCTCGACCTTCATATACCAGGCCATGATAAATTTCATCGGAAATCACAGGAACTTTAAATTTCACCAGTTCCTGCATAACTTCCGGATTAAGCAGGTTACCGGTCGGATTCATCGGGCTGTTAATCATTATTGCCTTTGTTTTCGGGGTAATACGTTTTAATATTTCTTCCGATCGGTACTGAAAACCATCTTCTTCAAATACAGGCACTTTTACGGGTGTGGCATTTAAAAACCTGATAAAATTCTGATAACAGGCATACCCCGGATCAGAAATGATCACTTCGTCGCCGGCATCGCATAAAACTCCCAGTGTTAAAAGTATTGCCGGTGAACTGCCGGAAGTAACGATTATCTGGTCGGGCGAAACTTTGACATTATATTGATTTAAATATCTTTTGGCTATTTCCCCGCGTAATTCAGGGTCTCCCAAACTGTGCGTGTAATGTGTGCGGCCTTCGGCAAAAGCTTTTCCAACTGCTTCCGAAACACACTGTGGCACATCAAAATCGGGTTCGCCAACTTCAAGATGAATTACACTGATTCCCTTTTTTTCCATTTCAGCGGCTTTCTCCAGCACTTCCATTACAATAAACGGACTGATTTCCTGTGCTTTTCGAATAATCATAATCGGCAGATTAATGGTTCAGCGGATAAAATTAAACAGATTCCGGCTTGTAGATTCTTTATTTATTCACATTTCTGAAAAATTTCAGCAACCAGGTTTAAATATAACTTTTTGCAATCTGAAGCCCCTGATTCCGGTAACCTCCACCGAACAGATAATAATGGTTCAGAATATGATAAAGCTGGTACAGGTTGTTTCTGCTTCTCCAGTCATGCGGCAGCGGATTTACTTCGTTGTAGGCATCGTAAAAACGCTGCGAAAATCCTCCAAACATGGTTATTATTGCAAATTCCATTTCGCGGTCGGCATAATATGAAGCCGG
>JBBIPU010000001.1:107724-112279 GCA_037442685.1 Draconibacterium sp.
CTTCCAATCAGCGGATTTTCGACAATTGCCTTTCGGAAATGAAGAAAATCGAGACTGCCCGAATTTCTCCAGACAATTTTACCTCCCGGTTCAACGATCACTGTGTAAGGAATTTCTCCGGTCCACTTCGGATCAAAGTTCTCGATCAGTACATATTTGTTTTCCGATTCAAAAATGAAATTATTATTAAAGGCAGCATTTTTTTTCTGAAGAAATTCCCTGACACTTTCTTTTTTATCCTGCTTGTCGGTGCTGATCGTGTACATTTCAAAATCGCGTCCCATGAACATCCGGTAGGTATCGACCAGTTCCGAAAATTCTGCAACACAGGGCCCGCACCAGGTAGCCCAGACATTGATCACACGCAGTTTTTTCGAGTCATTTTTTAAAAGATTTTTCATTCCGTCAACAGAAAGTGTTTCAAGAGGCACTTCCTTTTTAACCCATTCAGCATCCAGTTTTTTCCTGATATCGTTCTTCCATTTCCATTTAACCGAACAGCCAAAAACCTTTGTTTTTTTCACTTCAACTTCCTTTTCTGCCAAAACAGCTTCAATTGCATTTCGCAAATCGTGTTGCGTTTCGGTACCTATTTTTTCCGAATCATCCACCCTGCCAACGTACCGCAAAATCCTGTCTTTATCGAATACAAACGCATGTGGTGTTGCCACCGGACCGTATTTTATCGACGTTTCCTCTGTTTCTCCGTCATCGAGGTACGGAAAGTTAAACCCTTTTTCTTTCGCCCTGATCTGCATGTCCTCAAATGTATCACCCAGATCGGTGTAACCCCTCTCTTCAAGACAAAGCGATTCGGGTGAATTCGGGTTGATCATTACCACCTGCACGCCCTGCTTTTTAAAATCTTCCTGAATTTTTTTAATCCTTCCCTCGTAAGCCTGGGCAGTCGGACAATGTACCGCGCTGAAAATGATCACCAGAACTTTTGCATCTTTAAATGATGATAAAGTGTACATTTTTCCATCGGTACCTTTCAGCTTAAAATCGATGGCTTTGGCTCCTGGTTCGAGTGTCACAGGTTCGGGATGCGACTGACACAAAGCAAATTTTGTCAGTGCAAGAAAAAACAAAACAAGCAGTCTGTTCATTTTAGTATAAGTTTGTTTATTCATTGATTGATTTTCAAAAGTAGCGAAATATGGCATATTTCAAAATGCAATAATTCTGTTCAACAACCAGTCATTTTAAATAAATTAAACAGAACAAAAATTTGAATTTTCAGTAATTACAAATAGAAATTAACCTATGAAAAGAAGTAAGCTGATAATATTGTTGCTGTTTCTTATTTTACAACAGGCTGTGTTTGGACAGGAAAATAATTTAACGCCACCGGATACAACAACACTTTCGCGCAAAATCGAGGAAGTTACAGTAAGTGCTTTCCGTTCGCCCTACAATCTATTCAATACTCCCGCTCCGATCAATGTAATCACACCGCTTCAACTCGAACTTGGCAATTCGCTTACAACTGTGGAAGCATTAAATCAGGCTCCTGGTGTTCTGATGCAGAGCGGGACATTTAACACTAACAGGTTAACAATCAGGGGGATCGGATCGAGAACACCTTATGCAACCAATAAAATAAAAGCATATTTCGGAGAAATACCTTTAACATCGGGCGATGGAGAAACCACACTTGAAGACCTGGAAAACACTGCAATTAAAAGGGTCGAAATTGTTAAAGGTCCTTCGTCGAGCTTGTTTGGAGCAGGTTTGGCAGGTGTGATTTTATTTCATCCGAAAACCGTTGCACAGGATTTTGCACAGAACCAAACGACAATCGCTTCATACGGAACAATTAAAGATATTTTGTCGGCCGGATTTATCAGTGGCAAACTGAATGTTTTCGCCCTGGGTGCGATTTTAAAAAGCAATGGCTACCGCGAAAATAATGAAACCAGGCGCTCCAACCTGTTATTCAATACAACCTGGTCTTTTACAAAGAATATGAATCTTCAGATTTTGCTCAAAGGCACAAAAATGAAAGCGTACATTCCCAGTTCGCTCGATTTGCCCACATTTCAGGAATCGCCTGAAAAAGCTGCAGCAAACTGGGCAAAAATCAAGGGTTTCGAAGAATACACCAATGCACAGTTTGGCGTTTCGTATAATGTAATAATAAATAAAAACCACAAAATTTCGGCTGCTGCCTTTGGCAGTTTCCGCAATGGTGAAGAGCTGCGCCCCTTTAACAGGCTCGATGAGCATTCGAATTATTTGGGCTGGCGTGCTTATCTGCAAAAAACAATCAATGATTCGCCAAATAAATTCATCCTGACCTCGGGAATAGAATTTTTTCGCGAACGATACAACTGGACCACATTTTCAAATTCAGGTTCTGCCGATCTGCTTTCCGACAATCTGGAAAGACGCCAGTATGAAAACCTGTTTTTCCAGGTGGAATCAAGTTTTCATGAGAAGTTTTTTATTTCGACAGGAATAAATGGTAACCTCACCCGCTTTTATTACACCGATAATTATCCTGAAAACGGCGATCTGTCAGGAAATCAGTATTACAAACCAACAATTTCACCGCGGTTGGGAGCCAATTTATTAGTGAACAGAAGATTATCGGTGTTTGGAAATATCAGTCATGGTTTTTCGACACCGACATTTGAAGAAACCTTGATGCCTGCCGGGGAAATTAATCCTGATATTAAACCGGAAACCGGGTGGAACACTGAAATCGGATTCCGGTCGCAACTTTCGAACCGGGTGCAGCTTTCGGCAAGTTATTACAGAATTTACATTAAAAACCTTCTGGTGGCAAGAAGAACAGGCGAAGACACTTATGTTGGAGTTAACGCTGGAAAATCGCTGCACCCGGGATTCGAGGCGGAAGTGAAATGGAATGTTACCAGGCCATTTAAGTTTCCGTCGCTGGTTTTAACCGGAAACACAACAATTGCTAATTATCATTTCACTGACTTTACTGATCAGGATGTGGATTATTCAGGAAACAATCTTCCGGGAACTTCCAAAAATACCTGGTTTATCCTGACAAATTTCAATCCCGGCAAAAATATCAATATCAACCTCTGGTACCGGTACACAGGTAAAATGCCGGTGAACGATGCCAATTCAGAATTCTCTGATCCTTTTGGAATTACGAATCTTGAAACCATGTATTTATTGCAGATCAAAAAACTGAAACTGGAAATTAAAAGTGGAATTCAGAATATTTTCGACATTCATTATGCATCGATGTTAGCGGTAAATGCGCCTTCAATTGGCGGGAACCTGCCACGGTATTATTATCCGGGAAATCCGCGGAATTACTATGTATCTGTATTGATTGGCCTGGAATAGCAGGTAGGTGCGGATTTCCCATCCGTGCTTCAACCGGCGTTTGGAAACCACTGTACAAGGTAAGCGACTCCGAAATCGTTTGTGGTACAAATCCAATGATTATTGCTACCTGAATAATTAAAGTCCCAGGCAGGCTTCAAAAATCAGGCAACCTCGTAAATTATTCCATTTGGTTGATTTGTCTTCTCCGATGCATTTAAAATCTCAATTCCAATTATATTACCCGATTCATCATAATCAAGAACAATTCCTGGCTTTTCTTCATCGCTTTCAGCAACTTTTGCCTCTGAAAACCTGATATATATTGCATCAACTTCCTTATTATACCTGATAACCATATTTTTCAATTTTTGAAGTTCTGTAAACAGTAATTACTAACTGTGGCATCCTTGTTATATTTACAAATACCCGGTAAAGATAGGTTTTATTACTTTTAATTAAAATTTTTGAAAATATCTTTACATCAATACCCTGATTTACAAAAGAATCGAAATTATTCAACACTTCTTTTACATCATTTTTAGAAATGCCCCTGATTTCCATTCGCTCCAAAGCATGGTTTGAAAATTCAATTTCCATTTTGTAAAATTAAAGAAAATATTCACCTAAATTAACCTGAGTTCGATATAAGTTGAAAAATAATACTTTGTAAATTTATTCAATTAGATTTTGTATGGGGCACATATCTCCTACAGGTTTTATTAACAAGAAAAAATAAGGTTTTCTTTCGGGCGTTTTGCGAATTTCAAGCAAAAACCAAAAGGAAGTGGGCACAGCTTATTGGGTCGTTCTCCTGACAAAAGGCAGGGTTTTTAACCGCATTTTTTACGTTGAAAACCCTGTTTGCCGGCAAGGCAGTCGCCGCACCCTGCTATTTTTTTCCCACAGCAATCACCGATTTCTGTGCCCTTAAATAGATTACATTTCCTGAAATGGCCGGCGTTGCCATTAAAATATTGTTCATATTGTTGTGGGCCACAGGTTTGTATTCAGCCCCTGCTTTTAAAACCAGCACATCTCCGTTTTCGGCACAGAAATAAATGTTGTCGCCCGAAGCAACTCCTGAAGCTGAATATCCGCCGGTGGCATCGAGGCTTTGTTTGTACATCTGTTCACCGGTTCTGGCATTTAAAACTGTAAGCATCCCGTTAGTCTGCAGATTATAAAGATAATCGCCATAAATTAAGGGTGTCTGCATGTAAGCTCCTCCCCTTTTTACGCTCCA
>JBBIPU010000001.1:112379-118417 GCA_037442685.1 Draconibacterium sp.
GGACCGGCATTCAACTTTCCGAAATTCTTATTCCACAACAGGTTACCTTCCAAATCGTAGCAATACAATCCCTGCGAACCAAAAAACACAACCAGATGCTTTCCATCGGTCGCCGGCGTGGGATCGGCATGCGATGCTTTTGTGTGTCTCTTCACAACCGGCACCCCTTTGAATGCCAGCCGTTCCCATAGAATTTTTCCTGTCTTTTTATCGAGACAATATACTTTGAATTCATGCTCCGAATCGTCCTGCACAGCATCGCCATCGCCGTACAATCCAACTTTCAGGAAATCTTCTCCCGAGCCGCTGATGGCAGTTGTAATAAATATTTTATCGTTCCAGATCACCGGGCTTGAATGCCCGAGACCGGGAATCGGTGTCTGCCATAAAATATTTTCTCCTGTATCAAGGTTCCAGTTGGTTATGCAATTCGAACTGTCAATAAACCCCCTTGCAAAAGGCCCCCGAAATGATGGCCACTGGTTCATGTAATTGATCTGGGCAGTTAAGTGAATTATTGAAAAACAGGCAAAAACGAATAAAGCAAGTTGTTTCATTTCAAAGGTTTTTGCGGTGAAGATAACTATTTTCAGGTAACCCGGGTTTTCAATGCAGGTATTTGCTGTTAATGAAAAAGATGTCATCTTTTTGAAAGATGTCATCTTTAACACTTCTGCAGAAATTCTTCAGAGAACCATTCTTTTCGAACGATCGGTTCTTTATCCTGAATTGATTAAATCTTTTATTTCAGCTTCAAAATGAAGGTATCCTTCCATTGTTTTTATTTGAGTTTTTCCCCTGAAAAGTTCAATAAAACCTTGTTTTTATCAGGTTTCAGCCGAAATCCGGTTTCTGTTCCGGCAAACGTTCCTTTTAATGCCGAAACACTGTAAATGAGCCCCTGAAAACGGCAATCGATTTTATCCGTTTGTATCTTCTGAAATGGCAGATCAGCATTTTCAGCAGTATTCAGCTCCAGAAACCAGTCAATATCTTTATTCCCATCAAATTTAATTTCCATATTATTTTCATCAAGACTGATTTTGAATTCACCCTGATCCGGATCCGTTTTCCATGAAATTCTTAACAAACCATCCTTCGATTCCTCTGTAACCAATTCATTTCCTGACAATTCAATTTCCTCGTTGTTAAAAACCGATTTAAAACGAAGTCCTGCGATTTTCTCTTTCGAACTCCAGTAAAAACCATCGATAAAAGGCAGTGTAAAATAAAGACATTGGTTTGAGGTTCCCTTTTCGGTAAGATACAATGAGGCCAGATTTTCGTTAAAAAGATGAATATCGCGAAAGCGTAGTTTTCCTTCGTCCAGCAGCAGATTGGCACGGTAAAACCGGCTGTTGAACCACACCGTTTTTTTGTTACTTCCGGGCAAATCATTTAAAACAGTAACCGAAGTTGCAGGAGTGGTTTTGTATTTTTCACGAAACCACTTGCCCGATTCGGCAAGCGTTTGAACCTTTATCTTATTTTCATCACGAAGCTTTGCCACAAGCGGAAGCTGGATTTCAAATCCCTTTTTCATCGCTTTCCATGTGAAGGAATTTTCCTGACCAACCTGAACGTATGCAAATTCCAGACATTCACCGTTGACCAATTGATCGAAATACCAGTTTACCCAGGTTGAATCTCCGCCGCCATATTTATAAACCGGTTCAAGCGAAACCACACCTTGTCTGTTGGTTCCGATTCCTTCATCGTACTGTCTGACAGGATCGCTGCCCAACATCCTGAAAACAGGCACAGGGATCTGATTTTCAGGATGCTGTGCCGGCATGTATGCATTTTTCACGCTCGGATAATAAGCCTGGTTCCAGTAACCTCCCCAAACCGTGTAACCATCGGTTCCCACCTGGTCCTTGCAATTGCAGGAGGCAACAATTCCGTATTTATCGTACATGTATTTCAGCGAATGAGCATCGATAAACCACGATCCGACAGATTTTGGAAAATATCCGAAAATTCTTTTAAAATCATTCATGTAAACATCTACAAGTTTTTCGCGTTCATCGGGTGTGTAACCAGTTGCAAAACCCACGTCAGCGTGCCAGTCCCACGGAAACCGGCCGCGCCATTTCATTCCGGCATTTTCCACAAGCGGTTGCGGAATTTCAAACCATCCTCCAATCTCAAATGCACTGTCGGGCAGACTTTTTAAAAGCTCCTGGTAACGCGGATCGAGCAACGCATCGTACTGCAACAGAAACGTTCCGCCAAGACGATATTGCTGCATCATTTTCACCTGGCTTACCACTGTCTGAAACAGTACATCCTCCGTAATTTCCTTGCTCCGAGGTTCCAGTAAACGGATAAAATTGATGATATTGACAATTTTAGGTTTTTCGATACTTTCCGATTGTTTAACAACCTGTTTGTCTGATGTTTTACACGTAATCAGCAGACACGCAAGGGTAATAAGGCAAATCAATTTTTGTATTTTCATTTTTTATGGCTTTTATGCTGATTTTAGTTTTACCGATTTGTTTTGCTTTGGTTTAAAGTCATTAAAAAGAGTTGATAAAGATAATCAACTCTGTTAAGATAGAATCATTCCGAATTGATAACAGGTAAAGAAAAATTACTTCAAAAAGTTAAATTTGTAAGAGTCAACTAAAACCTTGAACTTATGAATTCGACCCGAAGAGATTTCATTCGTCAGATCAGCATTGCTTGTGGAAGCATTATGTTTGTACCGGCCTGTACCGGTTACGAATCAGTCTGGCGGTTTTTTACCGAAGAAGAGGCAAAAACGTTGATTGCATTTGCCGAACAGATTATTCCTGCCGACCAGGATCCCGGCGCAACCGATGCAAACATCATTAATTTCATCGACAAACAGCTGGTTGGTCCGTACACCCGTTTCCAGGAAAACTACCGGAAAGGGATTCCTGCAATAGAAAATTCAGCCCGGAATATCCATCAAAAAGCCTTTCATGAGCTTGATTCTGAAGCCCGGACTGCTTTTATGATTAGAATGGAAAAGGGTGAATTACCTGAAGAATTCTGGAAAGAAGTAAATCAGAGAAACTTTTTCAGACTGGTGCTCGATCATACAATGCAGGGATTTTACGGATCGCCCCGTCACGGGGGAAATAAAAATTACGTGAGCTACAAAATGATGAAAATTGACTATCCGCACGTGTTGGGGCAAAACCGTTACGAATCGAAATGTACAACCGCAAAAATTGCCGGATCATGAAAAATAAACACGTAAATGCAATTGTGGTTGGCGCCGGCGCCGGTGGCGGTGTTGTGGCAAAAGAAATGGCAGTGGCAGGTTTAAGCGTTGTTTTGTTTGAACGCGGCAGCTGGGCCACTTACGATGATCACGATGACGATGAACTTATCTCGCAGCGGACAACAGTACTCGGTAATGCTTTCGGACCCGATGACAAGCGTTACAGGAGAGTTGTTGAATATGGGAAAGATAATGTACAGATTGTGCTGCCCAGCGAGGGTGGTTACAGCAATAACGCGGCTTGTGTGGGTTCAGGAACGGTAAGCTACGGAGCGATGGCATGGCGTTTTATGGAACAGGATTTCAAACTGAAAACGATTTACGGCCATGTTGAAGGTTCCACACTGGAAGATTGGCCGATCAGTTATTATGACCTTGAACCATTTTACGAAAAGGCAGAATGGGAAATCGGTGTTTCGGGCGACCACAATGCCAACCCATTTATGGCGCCGAGGAAAAAACCATATCCGATGCCGGCATTTACTTACAACCGCGAAGGCCAGCTGCTGCATGATGCTTCAAAACGATTGGGGTTGCATCCTTTTTCAATTCCGATGCTGCGAAATTCAATCCGCTACAATGGCCGCCCTGCCTGTTACAGGATGCGCAGCTGCGTTGGATTTGCCTGCCCGGTGAATGCCAAATGCGGCACGCATAACACAGTCATTCCAACTGCAATAAAATCGGGGAATTGCGAATTGCGCACCAATTGCCAGGTTACCGAAATTATTCTTGATGATAAAGGAAGGACAACCGGTGTGAAATATTTCGACAAAGAAAACAAGGGACAGATTCAGACTGCCGATGTTGTTGTTGTTTCGGCAGCTGCCATTGAAACAGCAAGGTTACTACTGAACTCAAAATCGAAGCTTTTCCCGAATGGTGCGGGAAACAACAACGACTGGGTTGGCCGCAACCTGCAGGGGCATGCTTACACCGGCGCTCTTGGATTGATGAAGGAAGAGGTTTATGATGACGTTGGCCCGGGAGCATGTGTGGCGATCAGCGATTTTAACCATGGAAATCAGGGAATTATTGGCGGTGGTGTGCTTTGTAACGAGTTCACGGCCATGCCTTATCTGTTCACCAAACTACGTCCTCCGGGAGCAAAACAATGGGGAGCCGAACACAAGGAATTCCAGCGAAGCATGTTTAAACAGGTGATCAGGTTACATGGGCCGTTCCAGGAAATTCCGAATTTTGAATCACGGGTGACAATCGATCCCAAAGTAAAAGATGACTGGGGGATACCAACTGTCAGACTTTCAGGATCAAGGCACAGCTACGACAGAACCGGATGCCAGTTTATGTCGGACAGGGCCGAAGAAATTTTAAAAGAAGCCGGGGCGTATTTCACCTGGCAAAGTGTGGGTGGCGGAGGACTCAGTGGAGGCCAGCACCAGGCCGGAACAGCACGAATGGGAAATGACCCGAAAACTTCTGTCACCAACAAGTTCGGGCAGGTGCATGATATCGACAATCTTTTTGTTGCCGATGGAAGCCTGAATGTTACCAACGGCGGGTTCAATCCTGCACTTACGATAATGGCATTGGGATATTATGTGGGAGATTACATTGTAAAAAACTGGAACGGAACCAGGTTTAAATAAGTGAGCAGGTAAAGCGAAGAAAATGATAATGTCAGCGAAATGAATTTTATCGTGATTGATTGGTCAAAAAAATTATAAAGGATTAAAAGCAAGGATTTATGAGATCTAAAATATTTCTGAATGCAATTCGTGTGTTGGTCATTTTGCTCGTTTTCATTATTGTAACCGGCACAGGTTACACATGGTGGAACAGCGCCAATCCGGAAAAAACCTGTGCCAGTTGTCACGAAATCAGTCCTTCGCACGAAACATGGGCAAGCTCTTCTCACCGCGATATTTCGTGTTTCAAATGCCATGGAACAGCTCTGGGAAATGGCTGGCACAGCATGTCGGAGAAAGCGAAAATGGTATTCTCGCATGTTAAATCAGCACCATATCATGAAGATATCAGAATGACTGAAGACCAGGTACTTGAATCGATGATGCGTTGTAAATCCTGTCACGAAAACGAATATTCAGACTGGATCGCCAGCGGGCATTCAGCCAAATACTCCAACATTTTTCTTGATGAAAAGCATAATACGACCGAACAAATAAATTTCGATTGCCTCCGTTGTCATGGAATGTTTTACGAGGGTACAGTTGAAGACCTTGTTGAACCATTATCAACGGAAGGTCCCTGGAAAATGAAAGATGAAAGCCGAAGCAACCTTGCAACAATTCCGTGCCTGGCCTGTCATCAGATTCATAGTTCGGGAACTCCGGATATCAGACCTGATTATTCCAATCCGAATATCATTTTTTATGGCAGAGGGATGCAAAATAACACTACCGGACTTTATTCGCGGCATGAAAAAGTTCATTTCGACCTGGCTAATCTGCCGACACCGGTAATTTTGAATGGAACCGATACCGTTCAAGCTCCGGCCGATCCGGTTTACCGGCTTTGTGTGCAATGTCATGCACCGTCTGTCCGTCACCAGGCAGGGAGCAGCGACGACCATACTCCCACCGGTGTTCACGAAGGATTAAGTTGCAATGCCTGCCACGAACCTCATTCCAACTACCAGCGAAACTCATGCGACAAATGCCATCCTGCAATTTCAAACTGCAAGATCGATGTTAAGACCATGAATACAACATACTTTTCGCCAAACAGCGAAAACGATATTCATTTTGTGGCCTGTAAAGATTGTCACAAAGATGGGCGTAAAAGTAAAATCAGATAGTTT
>JBBIPU010000001.1:118517-126249 GCA_037442685.1 Draconibacterium sp.
GGGCTTTTAATACGTCTGAATTCACCGGTAAGAATAATTTGTGCTGCAATCCGGCCAATTTCGTCGTGATTTGTTGAAATGAGGCAAAATCACAAAATAGTCGTAATTAATCATCTGGTTGTTTACAATTTTCTCATACTGCCCGTTACTGTGATTATAAATAAAAACATCGACACTTGCTGCCAAGAGTTTCTGCCAACGAATAATAAATACTTCTTTTATAGTTACTTAACTTATTTAATATCAGGGCTATTTTTATTTTCTTATGGATATTAATCTTATTTATATAATAACTTTTCCCACGAACTGACGCCGGGATTCCTTTCTCAGGCAGATAAACATACGCTTTTTCAACCGTGTCGCGCGAGATTAAAAGATCTTCGCTTGTTTCGTTTATTGACGGAATCCGTTGGCCAATTCTGAAAATACCTGTTTCAATATCCGACACGATCAGATCAACAACCTGCATGTATTTAGGCACCTCCGAATCGTGGTTGATACGTAAATCCTGATCCATTTTTGATTGAAAAAGAGTCTCTTTAATTTTCAAGGATCTTGATTGTTGTTCTCCTGTTAAGCGTCCTGCCTTGCTGGGTATCGTTGCCGGCAATCGGGAATTTATCGCCATATCCCTGCGATTTGAGCCTTTGAGAACTGATGCCATTCATAATCAGGTAATCGACCACGGATTTTGCCCTTCGTTCAGAAAGCACCTGGTTGGCTTCCGGATTACCTGAACTGTCGGTGTGTCCCTGAATTTCAACTTTCAGTTTATTGTTGTTTTTCAGGAAAGTAACCAGGTTCATCAACTCAGGTTCAGACTGAGGTAATATCCTGAAAGAATCTGTTTCGTAATAAATATTGTAAAGCTGAACTTCTGCCCCGATTTCGATCGGCTGGAGCGCTATTCCCAAAACTTCGGGCTTGTCGATTGTATTTGCGACTGTGGGTTTCAGATTGGTTGAATAATAGAGGTATCCCGGTTCGGAGATGCTTAAAACATAATTTCTGTTCAGTTGTAAACAATACATCGTCTGTCCTTTGTCGTTTGTTCTCTGAGCTAAAACCTTTGCTGTGCGCAGTGATTGATTTTCAAGTTTAATTTCCACCTGCAATGGTTTTCCTGTTTTTAAGTTTGTAACATTTGTTTTCAGATACGACATCGGAGGTGTCGCTATTCCCCTGTCGAGATTAAAAGCGAATATTTCAGTTCCTTTTTCTGTTTGTCGTGAAGTGCTGAAATATATGGTATCGCAAATCAGATTAACAGTTAATCCGTCATCATCGTAACTGGTATTTATCGGATATCCAAGATTTCTGATATCGATAATATTTCCTTCATCATCAATTACAGCAGAAAAAATATCCATTCCTCCCATTCCGGGATGTCCGTCGGATGCAAAATAGAGCGAATGTTTGTTCTCAAATACAAAAGGCGAAATCTCATCTACCGGAGTATTTAAAAGATTTCCAAGGTTCACGGGTTCTTTCCACTGTGGTTTGCCATCTTCTGAAAATCCCTGTAATTCGGCTTTCCAGATATCCTTTTTACCTTCTCCCCCCTTCCTGTCGCTTGAAAAATAAAGCACTCTTTTTTTGGCAAAAAATGTGGGCTGTGCATCCCAACCGGCTGAATTTACAGGATTCCCTGCGTTCAGCGGATCGCTCCATTTTCCGTTTTCATATTTCATCAGGTAAATGTCGCAACCTCCCATTCCATCGGGCCGGTCGCATCCGGTAAAAAACATGATCTTAGAATCTTCGGTAAGAGATTTAATGCCTTCATTGCTTAAACCTTTTAAAAGGCTGTCAGGCAGCGCAATCTTCCATCGTACAGAATCAGGTAATGCCTTTCCTGAATTCTCTTCTCCCGAATTACCCTGCAACTGGTTAAAAGTCATATATTTCCCATCAGCGGAAGCTTCAGGCCAGAAAGTCACACCTTCTTTTACAGCACCCTGACTGTTTTTATTACCGTTGTCGCTGACCGGAGACATTGAAAATTCGCAACTTGCCATTTTACATGCAAGCAGGAACTGACGCTTTTCGGGAATGTATTTGTAATTGCTGTAAACGTTGTAATACCTTAAAGCCTCAGGATAGTCGCCTTTTTTAAAATACGCCTCACCCAATTTGAAAACCACATCCCATTCCCTGCCTATTTCACCAGCCTTGTGTAAGTGAAGGATTTCAAGATCGACCGAATCAATTGCATTGTAAACGTCTGCCATTAACAGGTGTGCGTCTTTGTTACCGGGTTCGGAAACCAGAATCTGGTTACAGGTCTTTATTGTACCCTTGTAATCTTTGGCCACCAGCATTTTTTTTGCACTGGCAATTAAATCGTCTGTTTTTTTAACCGGCTGAGCGTTCACCTGGTAATTTACAGTTGCAAATAAGATTAAAATCATCAGTTTGGTAAGGTTCCCGCCAACATTGATTCTGTACATAATATCGTCCATTTTTGGTTTTAAAAGTATTTTAATTCAATTTTTCCCTGTATTCATTAAATTAAAATTTCAGTGAAGGTGTTTTTTATTTGAAGGTCTAAAAATAAAAAAACAAATATTCAGAGACTCCTATTTTTTTGTAATTTTTACGGTGGTCCGTCTGTTAAGCATTTTCCCGTCTTCTGTATCGTTTGAAGCTACCGGAAGTGTTTCGCCAAATCCTTTGAATTTTAACCTTTGTGCCTGTATTCCCTTTAAAATTAGATAATCAGCCACCGATCGGGCACGGTTTTCCGACAGAACAAGATTATGGCCCGAAGTACCTGAATTATCCGTGTGTCCCTGAATTTCAACTTCAAGAGAAGGATTATTTTTCAGGAGTGTAAACAGTTTGTCTAATTCAGGTGTCGAAGAAGGCAAAATTCTGAATGAATCAGTTTCAAAATAAATATTGTACAAATTCATTTCGGCCCCCGTTTTTATCGGATCAAGTTTAATTTCAACCAAAAACGGGGACTCCCATTTTTTCTCGTCGGACAACTGAAACGACTGAGAATAAAACAGATAACCTGGTTCTGAAACATTAAAGGCGTAAGTTGCTCCCAAAGGAAGACAAATCAACACTTCGCCGTTCTCATCGGCTCTTTCCAGCCGGTGTTTTTCTTTGTCATTCAGATTAAACAGGTCAACCTCAGCCCTGATCACTGCACCCGTTTCAGCATCCGTTATCTTTGCCTTTATATATGTAACCGGTTCTGTATGAAGTTCTTCAGGCAACTGAAAAGTAAAAATATCCATTCCAAATCCGGGCACACGTTGCGATGCAAAATAGGCTGTTTTCCCGTCCGAAAAAATATTCAGGCCCTGTTCATTCGCAAATGTATTAATTGGAAATCCGAGGTTTACAGGTTCGGTAAAACTTCCGTCGGTTCCGATACCGGCCTGAAACAGATCGAGTTGCCCCATGCCTGTGTGAAAATCGGATGCAAAATAGAATGTTTTATTGTTAGGGTGAATAAAAGGTGAAATTTCATCGCCTTCGGTATTAATTTTCTCACCCAGATTTTCAGGTTTGGCCCATTTTAAAACTCCATTTGAGCTCATCTCAAACAATTCAGCCCTCCAGATATCCTTTTTCCCCTTGCCCCCGGGCCGGCCTGATGAAAAATACAGGAACCTGTTATCGGAAGAAATTGAAGGTTGACCATCCCAGTTGCTGCTGTTTATCACATTGCCGCAATTTCCGGGTTTGCTCCACGATTTGCCGTTATACACAGAATAATAAATATCGCAACTACCGTAACCATCCACACGGTTACAAGCTGTAAAAAACAGCAATCTCCCGTCGGCCGAAAGCGCCTGCGCACCTTCATTGTCGCTGGTATTTATTTCAACCATTGGTTTTGCGGTTTCCCATCCTGCGGAATCAAATTCAGAAATAAAAAAATCTTCCTGTGCGATTCCGAACACAGGTTTTGTCAATCGGGTAAACACCAGTTTACTGCCATCAAGCGAAACGGAGGGCCAGTATTCATCGTTCACAGTGTTAATACTTTCCGGTAACCTTTCAGGATGAAAATCGACAGGATTCTGAACAGCTTTTATTGCAAACCGGCAATTCGTAATTATTTTGTCAATCTCTTTCTTTCGCGCTTCAGTAATACCGCTGGTCTGTAAGTATTTATTTAAATTAACAACTGCCTTTTCATAGTTGCCAACCGAATAATACGATCTTCCCAGGCGATAAAATATTAAATCATTCTGTGTATTCTCCAGTGCTTTTTCAAGTGTTTCAATTTCTTTTTCTGTTAAACCTGTTTCACGATAAATATCTGAAAGTAAAAGAATTGCATCAGAGTAATCAGGATTCTTTTTCAGTAATTTTTCAATTTCTGCAATTGCCGATTCGTAATCCTGCATTTTATACAGTTGAAATGCCCTGTCAAACTGCTGTTGATTTTTTGAATTATTTTGGGCAACTGCGTTGTAATCCGAAACAACGAAAACCAGTAAAAAAAGCCAAATCAATATTGAGATTCTCTGAAACATTTTGAAAAATTGAATCATTTTGAAAACGAAGAAATATAGCATTTATTGGCATGTTTTCGCTGAAGGAGTTAATTTTTATACCTCAGAAATCATTTCTTTAATTCTGAAGAAATGGCGTTGATAACCGGGTGAACAAAAAAATATAAATGTGAAGTATTAGATATTTAAAAATTATTTATTTTTCCACTTTATTAATTATTAAACCATTAAAAAATTCGCTTTTATTTTATTTTGACTCTATAAAATGAAGAAAAGTAGTTTGAAAAGAAATCATTTTGATTTTGATGACAATTATGAACTTGGAAAAAAAGGATCTGCTTCCCGAGATAAAAGTTCGAAAAAAAGACTTTCAATTTACGATGAGTACGAAGAAGAAGATGATTTTTTACCTCATCAGGAGAAATTTAAAGGTCGCCGTAAATAAGCAATTAACAATAATCATTGAAAATCAAGTCGTGCCCGCGATGACCTGAAAAAATCCATAAAACTTCTTCCCCTTCCGGTAACAGCAAGACGGATTTTGCTGTGAATTAATCCTTGTGATAAAATGCCTGAATTCCCGGGTAATGATACTTTGCTTTTGCTACGTTTTCAGGAAAGCAGAAATAAATTGCTTCGGCTGCAGCACATTCTGTCCCTTCACCATCGAAAAGCGATGCAACTATTGTAGCCAGTTTTTTATCGCCCGATACCACTTTTCCCCTGACAGTAATTTCACCTTTCGAAATGTTTACTGGTTTCATGTACCTGACATTCAGTTGCGAAGTCACACCCGAAGTCTTCATTTTAATCAGAACAATCCACCCGGCAAGTTCGTCAAGAAGGGCAGCCTGAATTCCTCCGTGCACCACGTTCGACCAACCCTCAAGCGATTTCCGGGGTTGCCATTTTGCCACCAGTTCGTCGCCATCTTCCCAAAACTCAAGTTGCAGTCCGATTTCGTTAAACGGCGAGCAGCCAAAACAATTGTATTCGTTGCGTGAACTGGTTTTTTCAACAAAAGGATTCCGTATTTTAATCATTTCCGAATTAATCAGTTTAACAGATTCAGATATTTCGATCCAATTCTCAAAACTTAACAGGCTGAATAAACCAGCCGGTTTTGCTTCAATTTTTTAATTATTCCCCAAAATCAACGGCAGTCCATCTTTACCGCTGCCAATAACAACCACTTTTGTGTTTTGCGATTTGGCAAGTTCAATGGTAGCTTCAATTCCGCGCTGTTGAATAATTTTGTCGCTTAAACTTGCATTTATTATCCGGTTGTAATTTGCAATACCTTCTGCTTCTATCCTGCGCCGTTCAGCTTCCGATTTTTCCCGTTGCAGCCTGAATTCGTATGCCAAAGCTTCCTGTTCCTGTTGCAGTTTACTTTCAATGGCACCTTTTATCTGTGCAGGCAAATTAATCGAGCGAATGAGCAAAGCCTTCATTTCAATATAATTATCACCTAAAACTTTTTTTGTCTCGTCAATAATGGTCTGTTCAACTTCAGCCCTTCTGGTTGAATAAATTTCCTCGGCGGTAAACCTTCCGGCAACTTTTCTGACACAGGAACGGACTTCGGGCACAACCAGCACATTCACAAAGTTCACTCCAAACTGCTGGTGAAGGTATCCGATTTTTGCAAAAGCCGGATTAAACCTGACTGTCACATCCACACTGATCGATAAACCGTTTTTATCAAGCACATCCATTGGTTCGTCGCGTTGCTGTTCGCGCACGTTGTACACATACATGTCATTCCAGGGAGCAATGATATGAAACCCTTCGCCATAAATATTTTCCTTGTCCAGGCCGGTCGTGTATGGTTTAAAAATCACGCCCCGCTCCCCTGCCTGAATAATCAGGAACATCCGGCCGCCAAAAAGCAGAAGAAGAACAATAACAACCAGTGCAACAATCAGATAACGTGTTTTAAAATTGAATTTCATTTGTATAAATTTTAATTAAACTTCATTTAACTCACGTTTGGGCAATACCTTGATTGGCGCCCAAATCGTATTCATACTTCAAATGTAAAAATTTTGAAGAAAGCTAATGTAATATTCCGGTTTTGTTTGAAATAGAATCCGGTCATCCCTTTCAAAAAACAAGATTGTACTATATTTGGATTCATTAAAATTCAATTCAATGAAACGACTGCTGCTTTTAACCTTTTTGTTTGTTTTTTTCCTGAATTCCTATTCACAGGATTTTTTCAATACCGATTTCAATAAGAAGAAACGTTATGTAATACTCACAAATCCGACAGTGGATAACCTGAAAATCATTCAATTTCTGGTTAATGCCGATTTGCTGGATATCAGTCTGAAAAAAATGAAATTTGTGGGTGTTTATTACACAGGACAGAATTACGATTTCAGCAAGACAAAAGAGTATATTGAAAATAACAGACTTGAAAATTTTTATCTGCAGGAGATTAAAGGCGAATTAAACGAAAAGAATCTTTTTGGTGAAAATGACTGCACTGCACTGCTCAGAAAAGTATTTGACAATTCGGTGGGTGTTTTCTTTTTTGGCGGTCCCGATATTCCTCCGGCTGAATATGGCGAGGAAAACACGCTTTCGGTTGTGACTGACCCCGGCAGGCATTATTTCGAAACCACTTTTCTTTTCCATCTTTTAGGAGGTTATTGGAACGAAGATTTCACGCCATTTTTAAAAGACAAACCAAAATATCTTGTAACCGGATTTTGTCTCGGTATGCAAACTATGAATGTGGCAACCGGTGGTACCTTGATACAGGATATTCCGGCAGAAGTTTATGGTAAGACAACCCCCGAAACCACGCTTGAAATCGGCCGGGCAAACCTGCACCGCAATTACTGGCAGGAAATTTCGAAAGACACACTTTTCATGGGCATCAATCTGCACACCATTCAGTTTACCAACCATCCGTTTTTTGGTGTTGCGGTTGATGTTTCGAAAAATTTTAAACCACGAGTGTACAGCAGTCACCACCAGGCAGTTGAAAAAATTGGCAAAGGACTGGAAGTTACGGCCCTTTCAGCCGATGGAAAAATTGTGGAAGGTCTCGCGCACAAAAAATACCCGAATGTTTTTGCTGTTCAGTTTCACCCCGAAGTTCCGGGATTGTACGAAGACCTGAAACAGTTGAAATTCAACCCGGATGACCAGCCGATGACTTACAATGACATCATTGGTAAAAAGAGTGTAAAATTTCACGAAAAATACTGGGCTTACATTTCGGAGATTTTAAGGAAGGCGAA
>JBBIPU010000001.1:126349-128186 GCA_037442685.1 Draconibacterium sp.
CACCCCGATGCCGGGAAAACCACGCTTACTGAAAAACTGCTGCTTTTTGGTGGTGCCATTCGTGTGGCAGGTGCGGTTAAAAGCAACAAAATTAAAAAGGGTGCTACCTCCGATTTTATGGAAATCGAGCGCCAGCGCGGTATTTCAGTAGCAACCTCGGTAATGGGTTTCGAGTACAACGGGTACAAGGTAAATATTCTCGACACACCCGGCCACCAGGATTTCCAGGAAGATACGTTTCGCACGCTCACCGCAGTTGACAGCGTAATTATCGTTATCGACGCTGCCAAAGGTGTGGAGCCGCAAACAGAAAAACTTATGAATGTTTGCCGGATGCGTAAAACACCGGTAATAGTTTTCGTCAACAAAATGGACCGCCCCGCCGGCGACCCGTTTTCGCTGATGGATGAGATTGAAAAACAACTCCGGATTAAAGTGCGCCCGCTGAGCTGGCCCATCAACAACGGACCGGATTTTAAAGGTGTTTACAATATTTTTAACCGCAGCCTGAAACTATTTAAACCCGATATTCAGACCATCGAGGAACGAATCAAATTTGAGGATATTAACAGTCCTGAACTGGAAAATTATATCGGGAACGACGCTGCTGTTTTGCGCGAGGAACTTGATCTTGTTGAAGGTGTTTATCATGAATTTGAAAGGGAAGCTTACCTTGCCGGCGACCTGGCACCTGTATTTTTTGGCAGTGCGCTATATAATTTTGGCGTTCAGGAATTACTTGATGCTTTTGTTGAAATTGCCCCGTGGCCACGCGCCAGTTTCACCGAAGAAAGAACTGTTCTTCCGGAAGAAAACAAGTTTTCGGGATTCGTTTTTAAAATACATGCCAACATCGATCCCAATCACCGCAGCCGCATTGCCTTTGTAAAAATCTGTTCCGGAATGTTTGCGCGAAACAATGTTTACAAACACATTCGATCAGGTAAAACCTTCCGTATTTCAAGCCCCACAGCATTTATGGCTGCACAAAAAGAGGTGATTGACGAAGCGTTCCCGGGTGATATTATCGGGGTTCCTGACACCGGCAACTTTATCATTGGCGACACGCTTACCGAAGGCGAGAACATTCATTTCAAAGGACTGCCCAGCTTTTCGCCCGAACTTTTCCGTTACATTGAAAATGCCGACCCGATGAAATCGAAACAGCTGGCAAAAGGAATTGACCAGTTGATGGACGAAGGTGTGGCTCAGCTTTTTACAAGCCAGTTTAACAACCGGAAAATCATGGGAACCGTGGGGCAGCTCCAGTTTGAGGTAATTCAGTTCAGGCTCGAACACGAATATGGAGCCAAATGCCGTTTCGAACCAATGTCAATGTACAAAGCCTGCTGGATTCAGTCGGACGACAAAAAAGAGCTCGAAGAATTCAAAAAACGAAAACACCAGAAAGTGGCAAAAGACAAGCTGGGACGCGATGTTTTTATGGCCGATTCACCATTTATCCTGCAAATGGCGCAGGACGAATTCAAAAAAATACGTTTTCATTTTACTTCTGAATTTTAATCAATACTGTTTGGTAAACTTTGATAAGATTCCTCGCTTTGCTGCCAATGACAGATTCAAAATTCTTGTCATTTCGATCCCGAACTTTCGGGAGAGAAATCTACCAGTTCTAAGAGATTTCTCCTCGCACACTCGTCGAAATGACAGCATTGATGCAGCTATCATTCATTCACTCATTATTCCCATTAAAAAATGTGTGAACTCTCGGAATGACAAGGCTTTTGTGGTGTTTGCTGATGGCAGCGCTCCCTTTAAAGTTGGAGTAACACTGACAGGTCTGAAGAATTACATTCTTTTTTTAGCTTTGTAAAAA
>JBBIPU010000002.1:0-2376 GCA_037442685.1 Draconibacterium sp.
GCCCAATGGATTACACATCCCGGGGCGCCGGTGAATGATTTTTGTGTTTTGTTTTTTCGGAAAACCATTGAGCTTGAAAATATATCGGCAACTTTTGTTGTAAATGTTTCAGGTGATACACGTTATCGGTTTTTTGTGAACGGTCAACCGGTTTGTTTCGGACCTGCAAAGGGCGACCAATATCATTGGTATTTCGAAACCGTTGATATTGCCTCGATGCTCAGGGCAGGTAAAAATACGCTGTCGGCGGTGGTGTGGAATTTTGGAGAATGGACTCCTGTTGCACAAATGTCGTCAAAAACCGGGTTTATTTTGCAGGCAAATTCTGTTGCAGAACAAATGGTCAACACCAATAAAAGCTGGCGGGTTTGGCTGGATCATTCTGTTTCGGCTGAGACTAAGTACTGGAACTATGCCGGTAGTGGCGAAATAGTGGACGGTGGAAAATATCCCTGGGGTTGGAATTCAACAGATTACGAAGATAAAGAATGGAGTGAACCCAAAATCATCAGCCGGGGTTTTCCGTATGGTTTGAATGATGAATACGATTGGGTGCTGACACCCCGTGATATTCCGTTGATGGAAGAAAAAATGCTTCGAATGGAAACGGTTCGCCGTGCAGAAGGAATCAGTGTTCCTAACGATTTTCTGAAAGGCAACGCCCCTGTTGAAATCGCTGCCAACAAAAAGGTTTCATTTTTAATTGACCAGAAAGTGTTGACCACGGCTTTCCCCGAAATGATTGTCTCGAAGGGCAAAGGAAGCCGGATAAAACTCACTTATGCCGAAGCACTTTTCGACAAAAACGGAAAGGCAAACCGCAATGATATTGAAAACAGGTTTATCAAAGGCCATTCCGACATTTTTATGCCGGAAGGTGGTGAAAACCGTCTTTTCAAGACCTTGTGGTTCAGAACCTACCGTTATATTCAGGTCGATATCGAAACGCAAAATGACCCTCTTGTCCTGATTGATTTTTATGGCAGGTTCAGCGCTTATCCTTTTACTGAAAATGGCTCGTTTGAAAGTGACGATCCGTCGCTGGCCAGGATTTGGGAAGTGGGCTGGCGGACTGCCCGGCTCTGTGCCCACGAAACCTACTTCGATTGTCCCTATTACGAACAGCTTCAATATGTGGGTGATACGCGAATACAAGCTCTTATTTCGCTCTATGTTTCGGGCGACGACAGGTTGATGAGAAAAGCCATTAAACTTTTCGATTGGTCGCGTTCCAACGAAGGAATCACCACCAGCCGTTATCCAAGCACCCGGCACCAGTACATTCCCCCGTTTTCGATGTATTGGATTAATATGGTGCATGATTATTGGATGCACCGCGATGATGCTGATTTTGTAAAAGGCTGTTTGCCCGGAATAAAATCGGTTCTCGATTGGTACACCGCAAAAGTTGACCCGAAAACCGGAATGCTCGGACCCACTCCGCACTGGAATTACGTGGATTGGGCCTGGAAAGGAAACAATGATTACGCATCGGGCGGGGTTCCCCCGGGAGGTTTTTACGGGGGGTCTTCTGTACTTACTTTGCAGTTGGCTTACACACTGAAAGATGCCATTGATTTGTTGAACGAATTTGGGGAACCGGAAATGGCAAAAAAATATACCACATTAAAAGAATCGCTGTGTAAAAGTACCATGGCTGTTTGCTGGGATGAAAAAAGGCAACTGCTTGCTGACGATGCTTCAAAAACGAGTTTCAGCCAGCACGCCAATATCATGGGGATTCTTTCTGATGCAGTGGCCCTTGAAAACCAAAAGACACTTTTTGAAAAAACCGACAGCGAACTTTCTCTAACCCAGGCGACTTTTTATTACCGTTTCTATCTTTTCAGGGCTTTGAAAAAAGTGGGTCTTGCTGAACGTTACACTTCCATGGTGCAACCCTGGAAAGATATGATAAACATGGGCTTAACCACATTTTCTGAAACACCCGAGCCAACGCGCTCCGATTGTCATGCCTGGAGTTCAAGCCCGTTGTATGATTTTCTGGCTACAGTTTGCGGTATTGAACCAGGTTCGCCGGGATTTAAAACGGTTAAAATTGAACCTCACCTCGGAACCTTGAAAAGTGTGAAAGGAAAGGTTCCGCACCCAGCCGGTGATATTTTGGTTGAACTTACAAAAACGACCTCTGGCATTCAGGGGAAAGTCACACTTCCGGCAGGTTTATCAGGCCAGTTTATTCAGAATGGGAGAGCATTTCAGCTTTATCCGGGGGAAAATAAGATTCAGTAAACCAGCGAGAATGACAGAGAAAAAGGGGTGAAAGAAAGTGATTGGTAGAGATTAATTGAGATTAATTGAGATTGATGGAGATTAATTGAGATTGATGGAGATTAATTGAGATTGATGGAGATT
>JBBIPU010000002.1:2476-20699 GCA_037442685.1 Draconibacterium sp.
AGATTGATGGAGATTAATTGAGATTGATGGAGATTAATTGAGATTGATGGAGATTAATTGAGATTGATGGAGATTGATAGAGATGGATGGTGATTCATTCATTCACTTTGGCATTCTCGAATTCAGGCATTACTCAAGGCTGTAAATAACTGCGAAATAGTGCATGGCGCTGCCGGCAAGAACAAACAGGTGCCAGATTCCATGGGCATATTTTACCCTGTTCATTGAATAAAAGATAACACCCAGTGAATAAAAAATACCGCCGGCAAAAACAAACCAGATACTGGTTGCGGGTAAACTGCGAAACATGGATTTGATGCCAAAAACCATCATCCACCCCATTACAAGATACAGTGTAACCATAAGATTATGAAATCGATTCAGGTAAATCGTCCGGATCACGATTCCTGTAATGGCTGCTCCCCATATAATTCCGAACAGAATCCAACCTACGGTTCCCCGCATGGATGTTAGTAAAAATGGCGTGTAGGTGCCTGCAATTAAAAGGAAGATGGCTGCGTGATCGAAACGGGCAAATAGGTTTTTGATCTTTTCTTTTGTAAAACTATGATACAAAGTTGAAGAGAGGTACAGTAAAACCAAAGTGCTGCCAAAAATGCTGAAACTTACAACATGCCAGGCATTTCCTTTCATCATCGCCAAAATCACAAGGGTTACAAGGGCAGCAACGCTTAACAGGGCTCCTATTCCATGTGTGATGCTGTTAAAAATCTCTTCCCCGACGGTAAGTTTTCTGTAAACCGGCATTTTGCTTTTAGTTTCCATCTTTCTGTTTCTGATCAAATTACAGGTGCAAAGCTACGAAAAATCAAAACGACAGATTTGTGAAAAACAGCAATCAAAATAAAAATCCGGGTTAAAGTGTTGGAAAATTGTACTTTAACCCGGATTAAGAAATTGTTATTTAGAATTCTGAATATTTCGCTTTTACTCAAACACTCAGTAACACAATGACGCATTTACTATTATTACTTCGGCCCGATCAGTTCAATAAAAGTTCCGTCGGGGTCCTGAATCAAAATGAACGATCGGTTTTCGTCCAATTTTGAAGGTTTACCGCTCAGAATTTTTATGGTGTTTTTTTCGATGCGTTGCATAACAGGCTCAAGATGATTTACCAAAATGGTAATGTACTGCATGCCCGTGTCATCTTCGAGGTAAGCAGGTTTTTTATGACCTGGTTTTGTCCCGAAACTCATCAGTTTCCATTCGTTGGCCTGCGGACTGTCTTCAAGTTTCAAAACCGTAACATCGATTTTCTTCCCGTTTGTCAAACCAAGTTCTTTAGCTTTTACTGCATCGACTGAAAAAGCAGCGGTTTTTTTCATGCCGATGATTTTTGTGTAAAAATCGACCGATTTTTCAAGATCAGTTACAACTGAACCAACAAATATGGTCGGATTACTGAATTCGCCCGCTGCAGGCGACTTTTGTGCCACGCAAACGAGCATCGACAAAGCAAAAATGATTGTCAGAGAATAACTTTTCATGTTGTACTGTTTTAATTGATTTGGTGTAATAAAAGTAGGAATAATTGTTCATAAAATATGAAGGGGTTTTGATGTAACAGTTTTTTGCAATAGTTTTGGAAGAAAATTGAAAATGGAACTGCCACAGGTTAGCAATAATAATGTTTCAGGTTTTTTTACCGAAACCGAAATTGTTCAGGAAACTGCAGAGCAGATTATGAAGGATTTTGGAATGTTTGGTGTCGAAATCACTTTCTCGGGAGAAACAAGCCAGGCATATTATGAGTTACATAACCAGCTGGTGGAGCAAATTTCAATTTTGATCGAGCGAAATTACGAGCTGTTGCTTTCTGTTCTTTACCAGGTAGATATCACAGATCGTGAAATTGCCCGGGCCACAGCAGATCTGCCTCATTACAACCAGGTCGAAATCATTGCCCACCAGGTAATTGTCCGCGATCTGAAAAAAGTGTTGTTACGCAGGTATTTCAGAATTCACAAATAATTAAATCTTTCTTAAAAACTTTATTCTCCTGGCGATGTTTTATCTGGTAATCTGATTTTTAAGGCAATTTTGCGGTTCAAAAAATGAGAATAAGAAAACTTTTAAGAGTAATGATAACATTTTTGGCAGTTTCGGTTTTCCTTGTGATTGGAATCAATTTGTTCTTTCGTTTACCAAAATTTGGAAAACTTCCTGAGGGGGAGAGGTTTGCGAGGATTGAAAAATCAACAAACTATAAAAACGGAGCATTCCGAAACCTGAATAACACACCTCAACTAACCGGAGAAGGCGGATTTGTAAAGATTATGAGAGATATGTTCAATGCAAAGAACAGACGGCCATTAAAACCGATTCCTTCAGTAAAAACCGATTTGCTGAATTTACCACCCGATAAGAATGTGCTGGTTTGGTTTGGTCATTCGTCTTATTTTATGCAGATTGATGGAAAAAAATTCCTTGTCGATCCTGTTTTCAGTGGTCACGCTTCGCCTTTCCCGTTTATGATAAAATCGTTTAAAGGCGCTGATATTTATAAACCTGCTGATATCCCTGAAATTGATTATCTGATCATTACACACGATCACTGGGACCATTTGGATTATAAAACTGTATCTCAACTCAGAAATAAAGGCGGAAGGGTAATTACAGGTCTGGGTACCGGAGCTCATCTGGAAAAATGGGGATACGATCCGAAAATAATAATTGAAAATGATTGGTTCGATCATGTCGATCTGGGAAATGGTTTCACCGTTGATGTAACTCCTGCCCGGCATTTTTCGGGAAGAGGGCCAAAACCTAATCAGTCGCTTTGGGTTTCGTTTGTTTTGCAAACTCCGACTTCAAGGATTTTTATTGGCGGCGATGGCGGTTACGACGAACATTTTGCTGAAATCGGAGAAAAATTTGGCGGCTTCGACCTTGCAATCCTCGAAAATGGGCAGTACAACACAAGCTGGAAATACATTCACATGATGCCTGAAGAAGTGTTACAGGCTGCCAGGGATTTAAAGGCTAAACGACTTTTTCCTGTTCACAACTCAAAATTTGCCCTGGCAAATCATGCATGGGATACACCTTTGAAAACCATCACTGAGAAAAATAAAACTGTTGGTCAGCAAATGATCACACCGATGATTGGTGAACTTGTAAATCTGAAAGATACGGCACAGGTTTTTTCTGAATGGTGGCTGGAATTAAAATAGGTACCGGACGAATTCAAAAAAAAGAAGCGCCGGTTCAGCGCTTCTTTCGTATTTGATGTTCAGTTTTTATTTACCAAAAACGTAACGGATGTTTAATCCGAATGATCCAGCCCCGAAACTGGTTTCATCAATTAGCCAGAAAGTCGGCCTCCAGTCAAATCCAAGTGCAACCGGAACAGTTTGAAAACGATATTCAAGACCGATTTCTCCACTGACACCCAGCCAGAAAGCATCGCCAATATAAGTTGACGGACCAACACCGAGATACCAGTTAAAAGCTTCATTTGTAAGCGGTTTATAGAGAAAATCCCATAATGCATCTATCCCGACACCCCCATGATAAATTCCAAAATCTGCATGGATCCTGCTTAATTCTCCCAACCCGAAAACTCCGTCAACCGCTGCACCACCCTGACTGTTTGTACCGCCAAAGCGGATACCAACTTCCTGTGCATTTGAAATCAGAATGCTTCCTGTCACAATTGCCAGGACGGTTAATAGTTTTAATAAATTCTTCTTCATTGCTGGCTAATTTTAGTTTTAATTACAAATAAATTATTCTTTATTGCGAAAATCAATATTTCAGTTAAATTAATCAATACCCGTTACTCTTTAATCGTATTTTTTATAAACAAAATAAAGTTTATTTCACAAAGGATCTTTAACTGATTTTTTTAGCCGAGGTTTTTTACAAAGGCCGGGCAACCATTATTCCTGTGGCCGATTTGCTGTTTTTCAGGTAATCTTCCAGGGTTTCTTCCGATAAAATAACTTTGTTTGCTGAGGTTGAAGCATGTAATAAATGAATTCTACCATCTTTGCGCTGCAAAATAACCACATGCGAAATATCAAGTCCTTTAACATTTGTGGTAATACCGGCAATATCGCCGTCTTTCAGCAAATGCTCTTTTTCGGCAATCATTTCTTCCGGAATAAAATACATCTTTCGTGATGAAATCTCCTTCTCCTGGTTTGCTATTACAGGAATCAGGGTCGAATCGCTTAACTGCCTGTAACTTCCGGGGTGAGTGCTCATAAAATTCACTTTTAAGGGATACCGGGTTTCAGCAATTTCTTTTGAAACATCCTTTACCAGTTTTTTAATGTTGTTTTCAAAAATCCAGTCGCTGAAATAATGAATCCGCGATGGATAACCATCAATCTTTCCATTATGATAACGGATGAACTGCAACTCTTTGGCAAACTGATCGAAAGATGGATTTTTGCTTTTAATGGTTCGCGAAAGAGCCAGGACATTTTCGGCAAAAGTGGTACAGTCGAATTCGCGTAAATTAATCACCAGTTGTTCGGGCACTGTTTCAAGTGTGTGGGCTACATAAGGGGCTCCCAAAAAATAGCTCCCCACTTTAATCATTAATTCACCGGTTTCAGTGTTTTTCCCAGGAGAAAATTTTCTTAATACATCATCTGCAATTTCCTTGTCTTTCGGCTCAAAAACCATTTTTTGAGAAGTTGCGGTTTCCCTGTTCTGACCGGTCAGGACGGTGGTTATTAAAAACAAAAGCACAAAAAAGCAGAATGATGATTTCATAAAACGGTTATTTTGAAATGACAAGTTTATCTAAAATTCTTTTACCGTTTTTAAACTGAAATCCGTAGAAATACATTCCGTCCTGAAAACAGGTGGTATCCACTCGTTTTTGTTCTGTTTTGTTGCTGGCAATCAGCACCGGTTCATTCATAATCAGCTGACCGGTTGAGTTGTAAATTACAAAACTTGCTTCAGAATTTTCAGGGAAAGAATATTCAATGACTGAATATTGATTTCCCGGGTTTGGCTGTGCTTTCATATTTCCGGTGCGGCTATTACCTTTGATCTTATTTCCACCTGTCGTCACTTTTTTTGTGTGGTTATTGATTTCGTACCACAAGGTATTTTTGGCTGCGATAAATTTTGCAGATTTGTCCATCTGGTTTACCAGCAACGAATCTGAACGTTTTCCGGTCTGGTCGAGCATGTAAACCGAGAGAGAGTCGGAACTGGCCGATTTGAACATAATCGTTGCCTCCACCGGTTCGCAAAGCGCTCTGGTTCCGCCGGCACTGACAAGCGATGTTTTTGTGTCGTTCCATTTCAAACCCTGGTTTTCAAGTCTTGCACTGGTTAAAAGAATCATTCTTTTTGATTGGTTGATCGGGAGAGAATCGAGCGAAATCAGGTGGATTGCAGCAAAATTCAGATTATCGGTGGTGGAAACATTTGAAATTGAAATATCATTCAGTTCGATATTCTTCCCACCGGGAAAACCGGTTACACCTTGCCAGTAGGGACTGTTCACGGTAAAAATTCCCTGGTTGCCATCCCATTTCAACTCACCGGTTTCGGTTGTAATTACATTTCCAGGGTTGATCAATGTTCCGTTTAAAAACGTGCTGTCTGCCTCAAAATCTGCATGTTGAAATCCTTTTTGAAGAAAGGAAGTCCCTTTTTCGGCATTGTTTATATTTATCATATTTCCATCCTGGTAGGTTTTTGTATTGTCAAACACATCCTGTTTCCGGTAATTTCCTTCCACATAATTCTGCGCTTTCTGAATATAATTCATCCGGTAAGGCAGCGCGAGTAACATTTGTGTCATCATTACCGGGTGCATGGCAATATCGAAAAACATGTCCTGGTACCGCTGGCTGTAACGGTTCATATAATCGTAATATGCGTGCCACATGATACCGTCGAGATCGAAAAAAGAACCGTATGCATAAATCAGCGAAGGCGCTTCTCCCTGGTAGATATATGGGTACGGATGATTGTATTCGCTTAAAACATGTGGCATATTTTTAACCCTTGTCAACTGCATATTATTAATTGTTGAATTTAAAGGATTGAGTAATATCGATTTGTTCTGCATTGTAAAATTGATTTCCGACCATCCGTTCGGGAAGCTCGGGTGATCCCAGTACATGTGAAAATCGATATAATCGGCTTGGCTTTGCGAATAAACCGAGGCAAGCCCATAATAATTGTTGGTAAATGTTACCGGACATTTTACATTCAGATCGTTTTTCAGATATCCCGAAAGTTCTTCTGTGTATTTCTTTTCCAGATCGAAATAAAATTCAGCATTGTCGCCGACACGCTGTTTTGTGTATTTTCCTATTTCTGTGTTTCTTGTCCGCTTCACATTTTTGGATAAGATCGATTCTCCGGGTTCAATCCCGATTCCAAACGATTCGGTAACAGTAACAGAATCGAGCCAGAAAGTTCCGGTTTGTTTGCCCCACTCAAATGCCACAATCAGCGCATTCGAATCAAATGTACTGTTGAAGAAAGTTTCATAATACTTCCAGTTAGTTGTGGTTGTGTAAACAGGCCCCCCGATCCACTTCCAGGTTTGATTCTCCATAATTTCAAGCTGTACTTCCTTCGTAACATCTGCTTTGGCATAAAATCCGATTTTGTATCCTTTGCCTTTTTCTACCTTAAAATTGCTGGTTTTTAACTGAACATTCCAGTTTTCAGTTCCTGCTGAAGTAACCGTAATTTTCACCGATTTTGATCCGTGCTTTGCGCTTGTGGCATCGGTTGTAATGGCGCCCGACGCTCCGCCGGTGACCAAAGTGCTCCAGGAGGTAAGATTTTGCTCGAAGGAACCGTTTTTTACAAGTTCGGTTGTACTGCCTGTTCCCCCTCCCTGCCAGGCTGCTGCAAGGATGCTGTCGTTTTCGTATTTGCCGGCAAGCCAGTTGTTAAATTTATCATCGAGTTCTTTTGAATAAAAAGTACCGATTCCACCTGTTGTTTCGCCGAAAATGTAATCCGATTGCCAGCCAAACCATCCATTAAACAGTGAGTTTTCGTTGGTCAGTTCGACAGTTGCCATTGCCGGATCATCAGCGTAAGTAAGGTTTGTGTAAGGATTTACATGGCCTATTGTTTTTTTTGCAAAGTCTTTTTGCAGATCAATTATTTTCTGGTTGAACAGGGTTACATATTTACTTTGGTCGTTTTTTACGGGCGATTCAATTCCATCGGCTGTTTTGTACACTCTTCCGGAATGAATGCAAAAATTGAAATAAATCCCTTTGTCCTTCATGCATTTGATGAAATAATCCATTTTGTCGAGTCGGTCGGCGCTGATTTGCAGTGTGTTGTTTGAAGAATTCTGGAAAAGCCCCGACGTTCCTTCCACATCCATTAAATGAATCCTCACAAGGTTGATTCCGAATTTAGCCATCCTGGCCGCAAGAATTTTTGCCTGATCTTTTGTCGGGAAATTGGCAACTGCAACATTTACAACACCAACAAACCGTTCGTCGGATGTTTTATTCTCGAACCGGAAATGGCCGTCAGGTGTGGTTTTCAGAAAACCATATTTCCCTGCAGGCGCATCGAGATAAGCTGACATGTCGGTTACAGTTTTTGAAGAGTCATCCCACGGAAGGTAAAACTCAAACCATTTGCTGCGGTCCTGAGCAGAGGCTAAAATCGGAAGTAAAAATATGATTGTTAATATTTTAAGTTTTTTCATGTTTTTTTGTTAAAGAAAGTTCAAAGTTCCTTGTTTCGGGTTTCGGGTTCCGGGTTATTGTGCAGATATGAATGACCATGCGTCTTTACATATTTTAGCATTCCAAATTTCAAGTTTCAATTCCAGTAACCAGTATCCCCGCCTGACCGATGTCAGTCGGACAGGCAGCATCCAGTATCCGGTATCAGGCATCATTCTTCACTCAATACTGATGAAACGCATCTGAAATAAACGACAGAACTACCGGTAGCGACTCGCGCCAGTAAGTCCAGTTGTGCGCTCCGTCGCGAATCCTGAATTCGTGCGGTATTTCCTTTTTGCGCATTTCGATATGAACAATACAGTTCCCTTCGTACAAAAAGTCATCGTCGCCGCAATCGATGAACCACCGGACTTCTTTTCTTAAAGAGTCAGGCATATTTTTAACCAGTTCAGGAACACTGTGTTTTTTGTAAAAGGTTTCCAGTTGTTCTGGTGTTACATCCTGAACCCCGTAACGGGTTTTGTAGCGTTCCATATCTTCCATGTTTAATGGGCCGCAGGAAGCGCTAAGCGGGCATGACGAAGAGAAAAGTTCGGGATGATGAAGTGCATAAACAAAAGCGCCGCCTCCGCCCATCGAAAGCCCGGCAACAGCGCGGTAACGTTTTTCAGCTTTTATCCTGTAAGTTTTTTCAATAAATGGCATAAATTCTTCGAAGAAAAAATCCTCGTAACGCCAGTCGCCTTTGATACTGTTAAAATATCCGCGTTGGCCGGTGTTTGCATCGGGCATTACAATGATCATCGCTGTCGCCGAACCTTCCAGAATGGCTTTGTCGGCAATCCTCAACACTTCTCCAAACTGCACCCAGCCGGTCTGGTCGTCGCCCGAACCGTGCAAAATGTAAAGTACCGGATAACTTCGCTGCGAAATGTCGTAATCGGGCGGAAGATAAATTGCATATTTCCTGTCCATTTTCAGAATTTCGCTTTTCATCGAAAGGTTATCGAAAACCTTTCCCGATTGAGCCATAATAAAAAACGGGGCTGTTACAAAAAGAAAAAAGAGGACTGAATTTTTCATATTTTAAGTTTTAGCTGGTGAATGATTCAGTCCAAAATTATCAATTAAAGCCGGAAATCAATGAAAAAATAATGATTATATCTTGTTAAATCTACGGTTCTCAAAGTGTTTACCATTAACATAAATTTCCATTACATACCTACCTGCGGTAAGATGTCTGACATCGATTCCGGTCTGAGATTCCTTTATTCCGGTGTATTCGTGTTGTTCAACAAACTCGCCATCTTTTGTGATCCTCACTTTCAGTGTTGAGGTTTTGTTTGTAGTGGTATAAACCGTGAGATAATCCTTAACCATCCGCGGGAAAATATTAACTGCCAGTTGAGTGACCGAAGTATCAGCCACAGCATCTTTTGCCGCGCGGAAACTGTAAAACTGGCCATTTCCGCAGTCGCTTTCAAAAAGATGCAAAAGGTTACCATAAATGTCTTTCATTATCAGCCTTCCAAATCCTGATTGCGGTTCGAACCAGAATTCAAGCCCGTCGCCTGTTGTATCGGTCAGCATTAAATAGTAGTTTCCCTCTGCCAAATCTAGTGTGTCGGAGTATTTTTTTGCCGGTTCAAGCTGATCGGGTGTTTTCATATAAACAGTGTCGTTCGAACTGTTTACAACAAAAAGCGAATTATCTTTTGGTTTGTTGTTTGTTAAAAAATCGATCACCAGTTTTGAAGGCAGGGCAGGGATTTCGCTGAATTCCGATTCAAGGTTATTGTCGCCGTCCCAATCATCTTCCACTCCGTTTGGTTCTGAAAGAATTACGGAAAAAACATTTGTTTCGGATTTTGAATCAATCTCACCCGGAAGTGTTACAACTGCTGCTTCGTAAAATGCAAGATCGCCTTTCCAGTGAAAAACTTTTTCCCTGAAGCCAACAGTTTTATAGATAATATCGAGCGTTTTAAGATTTTCCTTTCCAAGGTTCCTGATTTTTATCTGAGGGTTGAAACCTGCCGGATTGTACCGGTTGTAATTGTCGGTTTTGTTCGGGGCAATGATTTTTTCGATTGCCACGTCGTTCGAATGGTTCGGTTCTCCAAACTGGAAGAAGTATGAAGTGATCTGTTCTTTTGGCTGGTCAACATTGACGGCAGTAAAAGGTTGCATATTCAGGTCGAGGGTGTGTGTCGATTTTGTCAGCGGAATATCGATAATGTCGGGTTGCTGTAAATCGCCGGGACACCAGTATGCACGATCGTAAATCCAGGTTCCGCCCTGCGGAAAAAGCGGGTTGTTGCCGCAATCTTTCCAGATGTTCCGATGATCGACAACTTTCCCGTCGAAAACCAGCTCCCGCCAGCGGCTGCAAAATTCACCGCAACCACTGGGCTCGTCCATTCCATGGCCGGTATGTTGGATCCGGAACCGGCCGAATGAACTGCCTTTTGCTGTTTTTACTTTAATCGGCGCCAGACTTTTTTCGATATCATTTGCAGGGTTACCATATTGAAAACCACCATCCCACATTTTCTGAACCGAAATAAATTTTGCAATCTCCGGGCCAGGAAGAATTTCAAAATCAATGGTGAGGTCCCAGCCCAGATCGGGCGATTCGTAGCCTGAATGTATGTATTCAATTTCGACACTGTCGCGCAAAAAAGCTTGAAAATCCGTAACATCAACGCTCCAGGTAAAACTCCATCCTTCTTTGAAATTACTACCGTAAGGAGTCAGCATCCTGCCAATTTCGTAATTGATATTTTTCCCTTTTATACCTCCTTTGCGAAGAATTTTAATGCGGTCCATGTAATCCCAGTGCGCAATCGGACGATCTTCGGGATAAGCGAGGGTTACTTTCATATTTATTCGCCTTACCTCTTTGTTTTTGTCGGGGAAAACGCCCCACCTTACAAAACTGTTTTCTCCTTTTTTAGGATCTGTTACAATGGTGACTTTATTGTGTGTGACAACATTTAAAGTTTGCGTAAATGCCTGAATTCCCAAAATGAGGAGGAGCAGCGAAAATATTATTGTCCGCATTGATCTGATTATTTCTGGTTGATTAATTCTTTAATACAAGTTTGAACTCTTGTGTTGCGTTATTCCCGGTTTCAATTGGAAACGACTGATTGATACCATTTACCGGATTGGTAACCAGCACAGTGTAATTACTTCCTTTTTTTAACCTGAATTTCAGGAAACGATTCATGTCGTCGGTTTTCGCAGGGGAATATCCAAAATCCACTTTGGTTCTGTCTTTTAAAATATCAACCCTGCAACTGATTCTCGATTCACTTTTTGAAGTTTCTTCGTTGCTGAAAACCACAAAATCAGCCATCAATTCATCGTCGTTCAGTTTGCTTTTTTCTATCGATTGCTGATAAAGGTCGATATATCGCTGAGTGACATTGATTCCCCAAATGTAAGGTTCATCTTTCTGAGGCCGGGAAAGCATTTTTTTATAACGCTCCTGCATTTCTTCAGGTAATCCACTGATATCGGCGTTTTTTAAAATATGGTTGTCATCCACGGCCGCGTAATACCACAAACCGGTTGGTTTGTAAGAGGTTGCATAAATCCAGTGCAGCATGTTTTTGGGATCAGCTTTCCCTGCATCGGCCACAAACCATGATTTGTTCAAAGTGTCGGGGTAATATTCGATGAATTGCCACTGGTTATCGATCCAGACTTCGCTCCAGGTGTGGTTTCCCTTGTAATTTGTCCACATTGGAGTTCCGGCCAGCCTCGAGGGTATTCCCACCGAACGGAAAGCATCGGTCAGAATAATTGACAATCCGGTGCAGGTTGCCTTATTCTCGGCCATGGCTTCTTTCGGGCTCGAATCCACTTTTGAGCGTTTGGTGTTGTATTCAACTTTCACCTCCTTGTTAATCGGGCGTGCAATGGCAAAAACCGCATCAACGATATTATTCTTGCCGTCAACATATTTCGAGAATCTTTCGAAGAAATCTTTTCTCCACGGATCGCGTGATTCAGAAATGTTGGAATAGGGTAAAACGTCGTTGAAAAAAATGGAATCGGGCAGGGAAGCACACCACGAATATTTTTTACGGGCCTTGTACGCATATTCCGAATTTTCGAGTAAAAAAGCTGATGTTAAAGTGGTTAAATCCCTTTTGGGCATATAACTGATGATAAACGCCATTCCCTCTTTTTGTTCTGCCGGTGCTTTTTCAAGGGCAAGTTTTAATTCGGCAGCATTTTCACCGGCTTTGACAAAAGCTGAATCCAGAAGTGCGTTGTAAGATTCAGGCACTCCGGAGTATTTTGACTGACATCCGAAAACCAGGATGATTACGGCAAGAAAATAAATTTGTTTATTCACTTTATTTATGTCTAACATTTAAAAAACTTTTTGAAGGATCAAAACTAAGATAAAACATTTAAAATGATGGAAAAATATTTCAGAGGGCTGAAAGCCCGGCTTATTTCAGCCCAATGCAATTCCGATTTCAATCGGAAACCGGATTGGGTAAAATTAGTCCCATTAATTAGCGCCCTGAAAGGGCAATTAATTTTTTTACTCATTTGAGCAGGGCTTTCAGCCCGAAAAACAGTTTGTACATGTTTAACCAGGGCGTTGCCCTGGGCTGAACTTAAAAAGCCTTTCAGGCTTTTTGTCCTATTATTCTGATCTATTCCTTCGACTTACTAAAACTCCAGTCACAGATATTTTACTCCTGTAAGTTTTTCAGAAAGCTCCCAAAGTTTTTTTGCATCATCTTCATTGTGTGATGCCTTGCTTGACTGAACCAAAACCGGATATCCTTTCATCTCCCTGAAACCGTCGGGGCCATAATATTCAGCTCCTTTTACCTTTGGATCGACCGAAGCACGGATTTGCGGAAGTGCGCCCATTTCCTGGTTTTGAATAAAAGATTTCATTAACGGGAAGAGTAATTTGTAATAAATTTTGTTTTCGATGTACCTCCCCAGGTTGGTGTGAGAAACTCCCGGATGCGCAGCCACCGCAATTGCGCTGATATTGTGCTGTTCGAACTTTCGCTGTAATTCGTAGGTAAACAGCAGGTTCGAGAGTTTTGAACGACCGTACGATTTGATTGGCGAATAACCTTTGCTGCCAACGAAAAGGAAATTTTCAAAATCCATTTTTCCCTGTTTGTGTGCCATGCTGCTTACATTGACCACTCTTGATTCAGGGGTGTTTTTTAATACCTCCAGAAGCAGTCCGGTTAAGGCAAAGTGACCAAAATGGTTGGTCCCGTTTTGTGCTTCGAGTCCGTCTTTTGTCAGAAAATAAGGAGTGGTCATAATTCCGGCATTATTCAGCAGTACATCCAGACGATTGTATTTCTTTTTAAAGGTTTCTGCAAATGTTTTAATCGATGCAAAATCCATTAAATCGAGCGGAATGACTTCGATTTTTCCTCCGGGAGCGCCTTTTAAGATGTCCGATTTTGCAGATTCTCCTTTTTTAACCGATCGGCTTGCAAGGATGACTTCTGCTCCTTTTTCAGCAAAAGCTTTTACCGATTCGTATCCCAATCCGCTGTTACCGCCGGTTACAATAAACACTTTTCCTGTTAAATCAGGAATGTTTGCTTTTGTCCAATTTTCATGTTTCATAATAATTCCGTTTTTTTTGAAAGTGCTATTAACATTGTCGTTTCAGTGGCAATTATTTTTTTATGCTTCAGGTTTTAATGTGATCACTGCAATCTCACTTTTTGTGCCTACGCGCATCGGTGGGCCAAAAGTTCCTGTTCCCTGCAAAACAAATATTTTTGTTCCGTTATATTCATGCAGTCCTTTGTTATAATCAAAAAGAAGGTTGGCAATGTAAATGATCGGAAACAATTGTCCGGCATGAGTGTGGCCTGCCAGGTACAGATCAATTCCATGCTGACTGGCGTATTTTATTCCGTCGGGACTGTGATGTAATAAAACCGCAGGTTTGTTTTTATCGGGTGCGAGTTTATCAAGAGTGCTTTGAATGGTTGCATGGTTTCCGGCTGCGTGCATGTTAAAAGTCGCACTGTCGGCGCGCATGTGGTTCAGTCCGATAATCTGCAGATCGCCAAAACTTGTTTTTTCATTTTCAAGGACTTTTACCCCAATTTCACGCAGGTAACTTTTTATTGTATCAACGCCGGTGTACCTGTCGTGATTTCCTTCGACGAAATAAACAGGAACTTTTAATTGTTTCAGCGGCAGAAGCTCTTTTTTGGTCAGATTGATTTTACCATCGAAAAGATCACCCGTGATGAAAACCACGTCCACATTTTCACTGTTGGTTTTGTCAACGATCCGTTTTAAAAAATTTTTTCCCCTGAAATGACCGATATGAATGTCGGAAAGATGCATTGCCCGGATTTCCTTTCCAAGATTTTTCATAGTTACTTCCTGCCGGGTTACCTGCAGATTCCACGAATTCAGGATGCCATAAACTGAAATGAGAATGGTGATTGTCAATGCAGAAATTCCCCTGGTTTTTGGAGATATTTCAGTGAAGAAACCAGCGATGTCGATTAAAATAACCGACAAAACCAGGTAAAGCATGAAACCCATTGTCAGAGCTGCCGAAATGTAAACAAGACTACCGGATCGGCTTGTAGTGTTCGCAAATGGAATTAATCCGAAAATCATCAGCATTGTGAATGCCGGGAAAATGTAATAAAGAACTTTTGTATTCTCAACACTGAAATACAAGTTAAAACGGCGGGCAAGGTAAATATTGGCGGAGGTAAGAATTCCAAGAAACAGAATTAAAAAAATCCAGGGAAAGAATTGTTTCATTGAAGTTTAAATTTCAGAAATGAAATCTAAAAATACATTTTGTCCGGTTCAAACAAGAAATCAAACCTTTTAAATTCCCTGAAATGGCGATGATTTAATATGGGCTGAATATTGTGAAATGCACTTATAAATGAAATGCATTATTTCGAATACAGTTTTTCCCTCAGTTCGTGAATCCGTTCGTCGGTTATGTAATCGTCATAATCCATCAGTTTATCGATAATTCCGTTGGGAGTGAGTTCGATAATACGGTTACAAACCGATTGTATAAAGGCATGGTCGTGCGACGACATGAAAACATTTCCCGGGTAACGCTGCAAATTGTTGTTAAACGACTGGATCGATTCCAAATCGAGGTGATTAGTAGGAGTGTCAAGAATCAGCGCGTTTGCATTGGCAAGCATCATGCGGGCAATCATACAACGCACTTTTTCCCCACCCGAAAGCACGTTCACTTTTTTGTAAATTTCGTCGCCGGCAAAAAGCATCCTTCCGAGGTAAGTGCGCACAAAAATTTCGGTGGTGTCGGTGGTAAACTGACAAAACCAGTCGAACAATGTTTTGTGACTTTTAAAGAATTCTGAATTATCGAGCGGAAGATAAGCTGTGGTAATAGTTTGTCCCCACTGGTATATACCAGTATCGGGTTTTGCATGCCCCGTAATAATTTCGAAAAGCGCTGTCATCGCACGCGGATCGCGGGAAAGGAAAACAATTTTATCGCCTTTGTTAGCCACAAAATCAACATCGCCGAAAAGCACTTCTCCATCCACACTGGCGCTCAATCCGTGAACATCCAGAATTTTGTCGCCAGCTTCACGTTCAGGAGTGAAAATTATGCCCGGGTATTTTCTTGTCGATGGTCGGATGTCTTCTATATTCAGTTTTTCGAGCATTTTGCGGCGGCTGGTGGCCTGCTTCGATTTGGCTACGTTTGCACTGAAACGCTGTATAAACTCGAGAAGTTCCTTTTTACGTTCTTCGGCTTTTTTGTTTTGTGCAGCCTGCTGTTTCAGGGCAAGCTGACTGCTTTGGTACCAGAAACTGTAGTTTCCGGCAAACATTTTTATATCGTTGAAATCGATATCGATGATGTGTGTGCTGATGGCATCGAGGAAGTGACGGTCGTGCGAAACCACAAGCACCGTGTTTTCGAAGTTGGCCAGGTAATTTTCGAGCCACACCACGGTTTCCAGGTCGATGTCGTTGGTAGGCTCGTCTAAAAGCAGGTTGTCGGGTTTGCCAAAAAGTGCCTGAGCAAGCAACACCCGCACCTTTTGTTTGCCGCTCATGTCTTTCATCAAAGTGTAATGAAAATCTTCCTTAATTCCGAGATTACTCAGTAGTGAAGCAGCATCGCTTTCTGCATTCCAGCCGTTCATTTCTGCAAACTCGGCTTCCAGATGAGCCGCCTGCAACCCATCTTCATCAGAGAAATCGGGTTTCATGTACAGGGCGTTTTTTTCGTGCATGATATTCCAAAGGCGCTCGTGACCTTTCATTACCGTGTCGAGAACCGTGAATTCGTCAAATTCGAAGTGGTCCTGCTTCAGCACCGACATCCGTTCACCCGGGCCTTGTGTAATCACACCATTTGTGGGATCAATTTCGCCTGAAATTGCTTTTAAAAATGTTGATTTTCCGGCGCCGTTTGCACCAATAATACCGTAACAGTTTCCGGGGGTAAACTTCATATTTACATCCTGAAACAAAATCCGCTTTCCAAACTGTATCCTTAAATTCTCAACTGTAATCATCTGAAATAAAAAATTAATCTACCTGCTTTTAGTAAAAGGCGGGCAAAGGTAGGCTTAATTTTCAGAAATAGTTGAAAATCTGACAGATTTAAGAAATTTTAAACGATGAGTTAACAGTGATGCCTATTGTTGTTCAGGTATGATTTCAAATCTTTTTTTATAGCATATCAAATTACACATTCGCTTGTGAAAGCGGGGCAAATTTTATGTTTAAATTGATATGTCAGTTCAGAATGCTGTCGGCAAATTCGTCGTTGTGTTTCAGAATATTCTTCAGTTTTAATATGGCGCTGTTTTTAATCTGCCTGATTCGTTCGGAGGTGGTTCCGTACTCTGTCGCAATATCATTCAGCGAATAAACTGCCGAATTGTTCAATCCGAAAAACTTGGTTAAAACATCAGCTTCGCGTTCGTTTAATTTTTTAATTGCACGGTTGATATTTACCTTCACCGATTCGTCGATCAGGTGATCGTCAGGAGTCGGAAGATCCTTATTCTGAACGATATCGTAAAGACTGAAGTCGCTTTCACCGTTATTTGCCAGAGGTTTGTCGAAAGAGACCTGGTGTTTTTTGATGGCTTTTATCTTTTCAACTTCATCGACTGAAAACTGAAGAAAATTTGCAATTTCATCGCTGCTGGGTTCGCGTTCCAGTTTCTGTTCGAGATGCTGAATTGCTTTCGACATTTTGTTTATTGTCGAAATTCTGTTTAACGGTAATCGTACAATCCTGGTATGTTCCGAAATTGCTTCCATAATCGATTGACGAATCCACCACACAGCATACGAAATAAACTTGAATCCCCTTGTTTCGTCAAATTTCTGAGCTGCCTTTACCAGTCCCAGGTTTCCCTGATTGATCAGATCGGGAAAAGATAATCCCTGGTTTTGATATTGTTTAGCAACCGAAACCACAAACCTGAGATTTGCCACAACCAGTTTTTCCAGGGCATTCGCATCACCCTGTTTTATCCGTCTGGTTAAAGACACCTCTTCTTCCGCAGAAATCAGCGGATATTTGGTCAAATCCTGAAAATAACGGGCAGTCGAAATATCATCACGCCGGGTTATTTGTTGTGTAATTTTCAGTTGTCTCATCTTTATGCAATTACATTACAGTTAATCCCTGTTAACTCTGATTTTTTCTCACACAAACTGGTTATGAAGGTATTTTAGATTTAAAAACGGGCATTATCAGCCACCAGGAGGAAGGATCAGCGAAGAAAAGCACAAATTCTCAAATCCGAAATTCTAACAAAGATAGGTTATCTTTTTGATATATCTTTTGAAAATCAGGGCGATAATCGTTAATAAATTAAAAAATGCTGAGCGGATCAAAGACTGAAAATCAAATTAGCAAACTGTATTTTTCTTCAAAGTAGAAGTTTAGAATAGATGTTGTAATTTTCATTATCGAAAACACAAAAAATCACTTCGTCAATTTCAGAATGATGACTGAGAAATTCACGAACGGTTGAAATGGCAATTTGGGCAGCTTCTTTTTTCGGATATCCGTAAACACCGGTGCTGATATTTGGGAAAGCGATTGTTTTTATCCCTTTTGCAACGGCAATTTCAAGACTTCGGCGATAACATGAAGCCAGTTTCGAGGGTTCTCCCGATTTGCCTCCATGCCACACCGGTCCCACAGTGTGAATAATAAACCTGGCAGGCAGGTTGTACCCTTTTGTAATTTTTGCATCACCTGTGTTGCAACCGTTAAGCAAGCGGCATTCTGATAATAGTTCAACTCCGGCGGCACGGTGAATAGCCCCGTCAACACCTCCGCCACCAAGTAAAGTCTGGTTGGCGGCATTTACAATGGCATCAACTTTCAATGTGGTTATGTCTCCTTTAAAAAGCGTAATTTTCATTCTTTCAATGCTAAAATGCTGTAATGTGATAATGCTTTAATGCTATAATATATAACCAACTTTCAAAATCAATCACCATCAATCTCTATCAATCTCTATCATTCTCAATTAGTCTCTATC
>JBBIPU010000002.1:20799-22348 GCA_037442685.1 Draconibacterium sp.
CTTATTTTAGTCCATAAATTTAATAAACCAATTTGCAATGAACAAGTTATTTGTTTTACTTTTCACCTTACTTTTTGTCCCCGTTTTTTTGCATTCACAACCCATTTCTGTTCATCCAGAAAATCCTCATTATTTTCTGTTTAAAGAAAAACCGACGGTTTTGATTTCCTCTGCCGAACATTACGGATCGGTTATTAATGCTGATTTTGATTTTCAGAAATACCTGACAACTTTGCACAGTGAGGGAATGAACTACACCCGCATTTTTGCCGGATCGTATGTTGAAATTCAGGGAAGTTTCGGAATACAAAATAATACACTGGCGCCAGCCACCGGACATTTTCTGGCTCCCTGGAAAAGAACTGAAGAGGCAGGATTATATGAAGGTGAAAAAAAATTCGATTTGAATGAATGGAATCCCGACTATTTTAGCCGGTTGAAAGAATTTGTAAAAAAGGCGGCTGAAATGGATATTATCGTGGAAGTGACGCTTTTTTGTTCAACTTACGACGACCGTTACTGGAAAAGGAATCCTTTTAATCCGGGGAACAATGTAAACCAGATTCCGATCAACCTTGAACGTATAAAATCGAATACGCTGCAAAACAGTATTTTAACAGGCTACCAGCAGAAACTGGTGGAAAAGATTGTAACTGAGCTGAATGAATTTGATAATGTGTTTTACGAAATTCAAAACGAACCGTGGGCTGATGATGCTGTAAAAGTGATGAGAACTTTGAGAACCCTCGACCCGCAACCTGGTCAGGGCGACTGGTACAAGTGGGCGGAAATGGCTTCGCCTGCATCGCTCGAGTGGCAGAACCTGATTGCAAAAACCCTGGTGCAAACTGAATCTCAGCTTCCGAAGAAACATATTATAGCCCAGAATTACACCAATTTTTTTAATTCGGTTGACAAAGTTGACCCGAATGTTTCGATCATGAATTTTCATTATGTGTGGCCCGAAGCAGTGTGGCTGAATTACGGCTGGAACCGGCCTGTAAGTTTCGATGAATCGGGATTTGCCGGAAGTTCCGATTCCACTTATTTACGACAAGCCTGGCAGTTTATGATGGCTGGCGGGGCTGTGTTCAACAATCTTGATTATTCATTTTTCGTGGGGAAAGAAGATGGCACTGGCACAAATCAGGCTCCCGGTGGCGGCAGCGCTAACCTGAGAAAACAACTCACTTATCTCCGGGGATTTATCGAAACACTTGATTTTGTGAAAATGCAGCCCGATTTCGATGTGGTAGTTCATGCTCCGGGTTTGCAGGTTCAGGCCATTTCGCAGCCGGGAGTTCAGTATGCAATGGTTTATACCGGAACCGCTTCAGAAGCGGTTAAACTGAACTTGCCAAAAGGCAAATATAATTTTGAATTTATTTCGCCATATTCAGGGAAATCGTTGATGAAAGGATTCTTTAAACAGAAGAAAGCGGGAATTTACGAATTAAAAATGCCCGGATTTGGAGAAATGGTTGCCCTGAAAATAGTAAAGTAAAAACTCCTGTTACACATTGCAGGGGACTGCGACTTTCAAAAAACG
>JBBIPU010000002.1:22448-37194 GCA_037442685.1 Draconibacterium sp.
TTGCGACTTCTCAAACTTGCAAAAGGCAGATCGTATTAAATGCTTGACGGACTGGATTGCTGCAGGTAACTGAGACCGGCACCGGTTAAAAAATCTCTATCTTCCATTGTTTTTTCTGATGGATGTTTATTGAACTTTCTTGATTGACTAATGTTTATTAGGGTATTATGGATTTTAAACAGATCATTAAATCAAATCGCATTCAGATTGTGTTTTTGTTTGCAGGAGCTGCAGGTGGTTTCCTTTACTGGAAGTTTGTAGGATGCGAAAGCGGCACATGTGCAATAAAATCGGTGTGGTACTGGAGTACTTTATGGGGAGCCGCAGTGGGTTATCTTACCGGCGATTTTATCGGTGATTTTATTAAGAAACGTAAAAATAGAACCGGGGAAGAAAAATGAACGGCAGATTTTTAAATATCATTAATTCTGATACGCCGGTTTTAGTTGATTTTTACGCCGATTGGTGCGGACCTTGCAAACAAATGTCACCGGTTTTAAAAGAAGTCAAATCGGAATTGAAAGAGAATGTCAGGATTATAAAGGTCGATGTGGATAAAAATCCTTTCATTGCTTCAAAATACCAGATACGAAGTGTTCCAACGGTTATTGTTTTCAAGAATGGCGAACCACAGTGGAAGGGGGTGGGAGTTACGCCCGCCATTGAATTAAAATCTGTTTTGCGTCAGCATATTAATGGGTAGTTTTTAAAAGAGAATTTTCCACAATATTCTTCATATTGTTTGGACTTATTCAGTCAACTTCGGTGGCATCAATTGACAGGTAATTTTCTCTGAACAATTCAGGTGAAAAGACATTTTTACCACCTTTTTCCTCAGATATGTATTAATTATTTTCCAGGGTACAGAGTCATCGCCAGTACCGATGTGGCCGACGTCGGTTTGTTTTCTCGAAGGATATCAGCAATATAATTGTTAAAGTTAAATATTTGATTTGCAATGCCTTAAATCATAATATTTACTTCGGTGTTATCGAAATTGTAATATCTCAAATAAAGAGAGTTGCTTTATCAGCCAGTTCCGCTTCAAATGTTATCTTTAACCGTGTTTTTACTGATTGAACTGAATATGAAAAGATATCTCTATTTTGTAACCTTTGTTGCGGCGCTGGGTGGATTGATGTTTGGTTTCGAAACGGCGGTGATAAACGGGGCCATTCATTACGTTGCCGAAGCATTTCGGCTTGACCCGTTTATGAAAGGTTTTGTGGTCAGCACTGCATTAGCCGGTTGTGTTGTCGGTGCTCTCATTATCGGCAAACCGGGCGATGTTTATGGCAGAAGGTACATGCTCCGGATCATGGCATTTTTGTTTCTTTTTTCGATGATAGGTGCCGGACTTGCAACAAACATCTGGATTTTTATTGTAGCAAGATTTTTTGGTGGGATTGCAGTTGGCGGCGCTTCGGTTTTAACTCCCATGTACATTTCGGAAGTGGCACCACCCGAAATCCGCGGGCGCCTGGTTGCAACAAACCAGTTGGCAGTTGTTACCGGAATCCTGGTTGCATTTTTCTCCGATTACATTATCGACACTGTTTTTCATGGAAGCTGGCGCTGGATGTTTCTTGCCGGGGTTGTTCCTTCACTGGTTTTTGGAATCCTGCTGTTTTTTATTTCCCGTAGTCCTCGCTGGCTTATCAAAGTAAACCGGGTGGAGGAGGCACGACAGGTGATTGCCCGCGTAAATCCTGGTGTTGATGTTGAACAGATGATATTATCGATTCAGGATTCGCTGAAACACGAAGCAAAATTTAAACAGATTTCGATATTTAAAAAACCTTACCTCCGGCTCGCAATTATTGGAATTGCTGTAGGAATGTTCAACCAGCTTGCAGGAATAAATGTGATCATGTATTATTCGACCGATATTTTCCGCGAAGCAGGTTTTTCAAATGAATCGGCGTTACTGCAATCGGTAATGATCGGTGTTACAAACCTGATCTTTACCATTATTGCAATGACTTTAATAGACAAGTTCGGCCGCAAATTTCTTTTGTATGTTGGGTCGGTCGGGATGTCGGTATTTCTCGGAATGTTCAGCTGGACTTTTATCGCAGGTAATAAATCGGGATTTATTCTGATTACATTGCTGATCGGGTACATTGCATTTTTTGCCTTTTCGCAGGGAGCGGTAATTTGGGTCATCCTTTCCGAAATGTTTCCAACCGGTGTAAGGGCACGGGGAACTGCCACCGGTTCGTTTTCGCACTGGATTTTTAATTTTGGAATTGCCCTTCTTTTCCCTGTTATTTCGGCTAAAATCGGAATCGGATATGTTTTTGTTTTCTTTACTTTGGCTACAATTTTGAGTATTCTGTTTTACCGGTTTGCATTGATTGAAACCAAAGGAAAATCGTTGGAAGAAATTGAAAAAATGATGCTGAAATAACTTTTATATCGATAATAATTCATAAAAACGGGAACTTTTAATCAGTTTGAAGTGTTTCTTTTAAAAATACCAATGTTTCGGAACATCAATTAAAAAAACTGAAAATGAATTATTTAGCAATTATCGGAGCTTTTGTGATAACATTATCGTTGCTTTTATATGGAATTGGAAGTATTACGGTGCAAAGATTCAAACTGGTTACACAAGGAGTACTTATATTTATCACACTTGGTGTTATCTCTGATTTGATTGCCATTACTCTAATGATATTTGGTTCTGAAAAAGGACCCTTTACCCTGCATGGAGTTTTAGGTTTTTCTGCCACGATAACAATGTGTATCGATATGTTGCTGGTATGGAAACTTTACCTGAAAAATGGAATCGATTCGGTAGTCAGTAAATCGGCCGTATTATATACAAGAATTGCTTACAGTTGGTGGGTAATTGCTTACATTACCGGAAGTTTACTGGTAATATGGTAAAAAGCATAAATTATGGCAAATGATTGGAAAGACAGGCTGGGAGTGGTTTTCTCCACCAATCCCGATTTTAATTACCAGGAAAACAAGGCTGAGGAAAATGAAACTTTACCACTTAAGCAACAAAACTTAAAAGTAACCCTCGACAAGAAAAAGAGAAATGGTAAAAGCGTAACATTAATTGCAGGTTTTATTGGAAAAGAAGAGGATTTGAAATCGTTGGGGAAAATTCTTAAAACGAAATGCGGAGTTGGTGGCTCAGTTAAGGATGGCGAAATTCTGATTCAGGGAGATTTCTGTACAAAAGTTATTGATATTCTTACGAAGGAAGGTTACAAAGTGAAAAGGGCAGGGGGATAAAGAAGGCCTCTCCCCAGCCCTCTCCAAGGGAGAGGGGGTAAGAAAAAGAATACCTGAACTATATTTTGAAATCAAAAAATCAAATCAATCAAAATGGAAAACCATAAAATCTTTTTGTCAATACTGCTTTCTTTATTATCTCTGAATGGATTCGCACAGTATAAAAATGAGGTTTACCTGTTTTCGTATTTTATGGGGAACGGAGAGGATGGACTTCATTTGGCATACAGTATCGATGGATTGAAATGGGAAGCGCTTAAAAATAACCAGTCATTTTTAACGCCAAATGCCGGCAAAGATAAATTAATGCGCGATCCCTGCATTATTACTGGTCCCGATGGAATATTCAGGATGGTTTGGACGGTCAGCTGGAAAGAAAAAGGCATCGGATATGCAAGTTCCGGCGATCTGATCAACTGGTCGGAACAATATTACCTGCCGGTGATGGAACACGAGCCGGATGCACGAAACTGCTGGGCCCCGGAAGTTTTTTATGACGATGCATCAAAACAATATATTATTTTCTGGTCAACCACCATTCCGGGAAGGTTCCCCGAAACCGAAAAAAGCGGCGACGACAAATACAATCACAGGATGTATTATGTAACCACCACCGATTTCAAGGATTTTACAGAAACTGAACTTTTTTACAACCAGGGTTTTAATGTGATTGACGGAACGCTGGCAAAAGAAAGCGACAAATATTTTTTGTTTCTGAAAGACGAAACACGGAATCCGCCGCAAAAGAATATCCGGATTGCCACAAGCTCATCGTTAACCGGAGGTTACAGTAAGCCTTCGGAGCCAATAACCGGAAAATACTGGGCTGAAGGTCCTACACCACTGAAAATTGATGGTTCGTGGATTGTTTATTTCGACAAATATGTGGATCATAAAATGGGAGCAGTGCGTTCGAAAGATCTGAAAAACTGGGAAGATATTTCCGATCAGGTTTCTTTCCCGGAAGGTACTCGGCACGGCACTGTTTTTAAAGTGCCTGTAAATGTTCTTGAGAAATTGAAAAAGCAGAATTGATCAGAATAATGTACTTTTGTTCAGGTATTAAAAGTTAAATAATGGCCGAAATCGGAAAAATAAATACACTTGAAGTTATCCGCGAAACGGAAAATGGCTTCTACCTTGATGGTCAGGAACTAGGCGAAATTCTGATGCCAAAGAAATTTATCACCGATGAAATAAGAAATCAGGGTTGGGCTGATGTTTTTGTTTATTCCGATTCGGAAGACCGGTTGGTGGCAACCACCGAAAAACCGTTGGCAATGGCAGGTGAATTTGCTTATTTAAAAGTGGTCGCCACAGGAAAATTCGGAGCTTTTTTAGATTGGGGATTGCCAAAAGATCTGCTGGTTCCGTTTCGCGAACAAAAGGCAGATATGGTTGAAGGCAGGAGTTACGTTGTTTATCTTTTCCCTGACAGGCTGACCAACAGAATTGCTGCGACTGCGAAAATCGACAAATATCTTGACAACACCCCGCCGGAATATAAACCGGGAGAAGAAGTGCGGTTGCTGGTTACAGAAGAAACCGACCTTGGTTACAAGGCAGTAGTAAATAATGAACACTGGGGAATGATTTATAAAAACCAGGTTTACCAGAAACTTTCGCCGGGTCAGAAAATTACGGGGTACGTAAACAAAGTGCGCGATGATGAAAAAATCGACCTTCTGCTCGAAAAACCGGGTTACGAAAAAGTGGATGCCATTTCGCAGAAAATTCTGGATGAATTGAAACAAAACCGAGGATTCATGGCAGTTACCGATAACACTTCGCCCGAAATGATCAACGCGCTTTTTGGTATCAGCAAAAAGAACTTTAAAAAAGCCATCGGCAGTCTTTACAAACAAAGACTGATCCGTTTCGAATCCGACGGGATCAGGCTGATGGAATAACTGCAGGTGGCTGGCAACCTGATTCAGGATTCTGGTTTTATTTAATAAACTCAGCGGTTGGCTGTGCTGCCCCTTGTTTGAAACGAGGGGTAAGCTGGTTTTGAGTTTGCAACTCTGTTTTTTTAATTTTTGCGATTTAGTTTTCCTGAAAACATTGTTTCAGTTAAATATTCATTTCTGAATTGAAATTTTTGCATTATAAATGCTGAAAACACCAACCTATCGTTACAAACGAGAGGGAGAGGAATTGAAATTCCGGTTCTTGATCATTTAATCCAGGGCAATTCGTATAATTCTTCCATTTTTTGAAAAGTGTTTGCACCAAGTTCTCTGAACAGCGTTTCATTATTGTGGTTCACAATTGCGAAAACATCAAAACCGCCGGCTTTGGCAGCTTTTATTCCAGGTGCACTGTCTTCAATCACCACACATTCATCAGGTTTAAATCCCATTGAACTTGCTGCGTACAAGTAAATATCCGGTTCAGGTTTCCAACTTCCGATGTCGTACGAACTGAAAATATTGTCACCAAAAAATTCAATCAGTCCGGTAGTTGTCAGGTTTAACCTGATTTTTTCGCCGGGGCCGCTTGATGCAACACCAACAGGAATCGTGAGCGTTTTAAGTAATTCATAAACCCCTTTTATCGGTTTAAGGTCGGTTTTAAATGCTTCATACGACCGCTTTCTGAATTCCTGTTCAAAATCGTCGGGTAATTCAATTCCTGTATATTCGCTGATGAATTTTAAATTTTCCTGCATCGAGGTGCCGGTAATTTGTTCATAAATGGTTTCAAAATCAATTTCAACACCCAATTCAAAAATCATCTGCTGAAACACTTTTGCTGAAATAGCCTCACTGTCAACAAGCACTCCATCGCAATCGAAAATTATACACTTGTATTTCATAAAATATTTAAAGTCAAAGAATTAATGAAAGTCTGCTGTTTTTTCACCCTGAAAAAAAGTGGCAGGAAATAAGTATGCAAATTAAAATAACAGTTTAATAATTGGGTAATTCTGGTTGTTTTTCATCTTAAAAAAAATCCCGGACATTGTTTTTCAGATTTTAAGTGTTAGTTTAGCACTTATATTTAAACTTTAAACTAAATCAAAATGAAAATCCGGTTTTTACTTTTTACACTGTTGATATTTGCAGTTTTTTCAGCAAAATCGCAAAATAAAATTGTTATTAACACCGACCTGGGAAAGGTGAAGATCAGCAAAAATATTTACGGTCATTTTTCTGAACATCTGGGACACTGTATTTACGGGGGATACTGGGTTGGTGAGGATTCCAAAATTCCGAACACTTCAGGAATAAGAAATGATGTGGTGGGCGCTTTAAAAGAAATCGGTATTCCGAATTTACGCTGGCCGGGTGGTTGTTTTGCCGATGAATACCACTGGATGAACGGAATTGGCCCTCGCGAAAAACGACCGACAATGATCAATACACACTGGGGTGGCGTTACCGAGGATAACAGTTTTGGTACTCACGAATTTATGGAATTGTGCCGCCAGCTGGAATGTGAACCTGTGATTTGCGGAAATCTTGGAAGCGGTACGGTACAGGAAATGTCGCAGTGGGTGGAATACCTGAACTCTGACAATGTCAGTCCGATGACCGATTTGAGAAAAACCAACGGTCGCGAAAAACCCTGGAACGTGAAATACTGGGGTGTTGGCAACGAAAGCTGGGGATGCGGTGGAAGTATGACTCCCGAATATTATGTAAACGAAATGAAAAGATACGCGACTTTTACCAAAAACTACGGTCAGAACCGTTTGTATAAAGTAGCCTGCGGACCGAATGTTGACGATTATCACTGGATGGAAACACTGATGAGGGATGGAAATCCGGGCAGAACTTTCCAGGGAATTTCGCTGCATTATTATACAGTATGTCATAACTGGGGACAAAAAGGATCGGCAACTCAGTTCGATGAAAAAGATTACTTCACCACAATGAAAAAAACCTTGTTCATGGATGAATTACTTGACAAACACATCCGTATTATGGATGAATATGATCCGGAGAACAGAGTGGGATTAATCGTTGATGAATGGGGAAACTGGCACGATGTTGAGCCCGGAACAAATCCCGGATTCCTGTACCAGCAAAATACAGTGCGCGATGCACTCGTGGCTTCGGTCAATCTTGATCTTTTCAACAAATATTGCCGTCGGGTGAAAATGGCTAACATCGCTCAGACAATCAATGTTTTGCAGGCAATGATACTTACCAAAGACGACCAGATGGTTAAAACACCTTCTTATTATGTATTCAAAATGTACACTGTACATCACGATGCAACTTTACTTCCATCTGATATCCTGTGCGAGAATTATTCGATGGACAACGAATCAGTTCCGGCTCTTTCGGCAACTGCTTCAAAAGATGAATCGGGGAAAATTCATGTCACCATTACCAACCTCAATCCCAATAAAAACATCGATGTTTCGTGCGATTTAAGAGGAATGTCGAAAGTGAATTTTGTAAAAGGAAGTATCGTTACAGGAGAGAAAATAAATTCATACAATGATTTTGGAAAGGAAGAACAGGTAAATTTAAAGTCGTTTTCCGATGTAAAAGTGTCAGGAAATGCCGTTTCGGTGAATGTTCCTTCAAAGTCGGTAATAATGATCGAACTGGATTAATCCCGCATCAGCTATTTTGACCCGGAATTGTTTTCAATTTTTTTAATATCATTTTTGCGTTGACTTAAGATAGCAATGTAATCGGTGCAGTTTTGGGCATGAACAAGGTTTTTCATGCCCAAAACATTGTACGATTTTATTGCCCAGTCGAGCGCTGCATCCATGTTGCCGTTTATTTCGCACACCAGCGCCATATTAAACATGCTTTTTGCTGCAATCGATTTGTTAGAATTGGTTGTATTTTTTTTCCAGATTTCTGCCGCTTCCATCCAGCGGTTTTGTTTTATCATTTCCTCTGTTTTCTTCAGCTCCAGATGGCCCGATTTATAATACATACGTTCAACTTCGATCCAGTGCGGAACCAGAAATTCGGCAAATTGAGTGCCTGCAATATCGGCAGCATTCAGCACTGCATCTTTTCTGGGGGGTAAAATACGCAACGCTTCCTTTATGTTGTAAGCAGGTTCTTTCCACTGAACAGTATCCGTTTTTCTGTATGAATAAATCAATTCCGGTTTTTTCAGATCGTAGAAGTTCCAGCATGATAGTAACCTGACCTTTTCGGATGCTATATGAAGATTGTATTTAAGAGGTACTGAATTAATCAGCGGGAAAATACCGTCAGTTGCGGCAAAATAATCAAAAGATAAAAACAAGTCAGCAGCTGTGCTATCGGCAATTTGACTTAACTCTTCTTTTGAGTACAGTCCAAATTCGGGATCAATCATTTTGATTTCCGGCTTGAGACTGACCGTGTCACGAAAACGCCGCAGCATTTCAGAAAAATAATACACATCTGTTCTTGCCTGTGACCAATCTGAAATTGTGGAATCATTAATGTTATGCCGCTGAAAAACAAGCGAATCGTTTAATTTGATCTTCGAGTAACAGAAGGGTTCAAGTTCATAAACCGTATCAAAAAAATGCTGGTTCCGGAGGTGATTTGCAAAAAGGCTGAAATACACTTCTGCGGCAATGCTGTCGATATTCACTGTATCGGCAAAGCTTTCATCATCCTCAAAATAGTTATTGAAATTGCGGTTTACAGCCACATTGCAGTTGTTGTACCTGATCGCGGCTTTTGTATATTCCTTTGGGAATCTCACTGCTCCAGGCACCATAATTTCGAGACTGATCGCAGAGGTATTGTACAAAGTATTGCAGCTCTGCATGGAAACGGTGCAGATTGCAAGAAAAAACAGGAAAGTGGTACGCGACATTTTACATGTTATTTAACCTTACAATGTCTTTTTTTCTTTGTTCAAGAACCTTTTGGTATGCTGCTACTCTTTTCATATCCTCCTTGCTGTGGTGATCAGTCGCAATTTTTTGTGCAGCAGCAAGCCATCGGGAAGCAGTTTCCAGATCATCTTTCATTTCGTAAGCAAGAGCCAGGTTGTATCGGGCGTGAATTGCGGTTTTCCCGTTTTTGTCGTCGGCATATCGTTTCCAAAGTTCGATTGCGTTATCCCAGTCTCCTTTCTGAAGGTATTTTTCCGCGGTTTCAAAATCGGGCATCGGAGGAATTGAATACATTCTTTTTACCGATTCCCAGGAAGCAAAAAACCGTTTTGAATAATTTTCTCCTGCCATTTGTGCCGCAATCTTGAGCGCAGTCAGGCGTGGAGGAAGTTTACTGTTCTTTTCAAGATTTCCCTTGTCATCGTAAGCATTCCAGAAAATCGTATCAATCATTGTTTTACGTTCAATGGTTTTTTGGGCTGCCGGATCGTAAACAGCCCAAACGGCTGCAGTAACCACATCGCGTGGTTTTGGCACACCTGCGTCAGCTGTGTATTCTGAATAAAAACTCGAGTAAGTTTCGAGCGAAATCACAAGATCGGTTTCTGTTTCAGTGGTAAGTTTACTGATAACTTCAAAGTCGATTGGCGGAAGTTTTGTCCCTGAATGTGGTTTAAAAAGTTCCGGGAAAATATGGATCCGGTTGTAATTGTTTTTCGTTTTTAAGTTCAGTGCCAGCTCATTCAGACAGTAACTTTGAAGAATGCTGTCGAGGTTGGCCGGATCGCCTTTTGCTTTTTTTAGCAAATTGTCAACCTTGTAATAATGTTGAAGGGTGTCGTTTTTATATCTAAAATTCCGTGCAACCACAGCTACGTTTTTAACATTTGGCGGAACATTGATTTTTCCGGGTTGATACACATCGATCGGATATTCCTTGTAAACGGTACACGAGGTCAATATCAATGTAGTTGCCAATAACCAGAATGTTAAATTTTTAGTTATCATAGGATTTAATTTTTGTGCACTTCAAATAACTGATTCAGTTTGTTTTAATCAATTTGCGTAATTGCCGCAATTGCTAAGTGAAAAGCCGGGTACAGTTCAGAACTAGTGATTATCAGTTTCGCTTTTTCTGTTTTTCAGCAATTCCAGATAATTATAAGTATTTGTGCGATACATGGTTTCATACGATTTTAATGCCCACGAAATTGATGTTTCGAGGTCGTCAAGCATTTCGTATGCAAGCGCCAGATTAAATTCAGCTTTGCTTTTTAACGATTTTGATTTCGAATTTTCAGCAGTTTTCTTCCATAAAGGAACTGCCTGCTCCCACTGACCCGATCTGGCAAGTTGTGCCGCTTTTTTCATTTCCGGGCCGCCGCTTTCATACAGCCATCTTTTTTCCTCGTGCCACACCGGGCTGATCTGGTGAGAAAGTTCGAGGGCCACTGCAACACCTGTTTCTGTTAAAGCTTGTTTAACGGGTGTGAACCTGCCGAATAATTCGTTAATATCCGCTGCCGAGTCTTCCCAGTACAATGTATCGCGTAAAATAAACCTGTTACGGATTTTCTCTGCTGCCGGATCATAAATCCTGATCACAGTTTCAAAGCCAACTTTCATGGTGGCTGTTGACCTGGAAGAAAATGTATTCTCGAAAGGCACAAAATAATCTTCTTTGTTGTAAGTTGTTATTACCCTGGTTCTGAAATGATCGATCGAAACAACGGCATCGGTTTTAAAGGTGTCGCAAAGTGCTTTTACTTCATCCCACGACATTTCGCCTGTAATAAAAGCATTCTTTTTATAATCGGGGAAACGGTTTTCAGGAATTACAAAATCGTACCTTCCTGATTCGAAAAGAAGTTCTCCGATTGCTTTCAGAGTAGTGTCAACTGCCTGGATATCATTAATTATTGTGTCGTAGTTAAATTCCTGTCTGTAAAAAATTTTCTGCAGCGAATCGGTTTTCAGGTTGGTGTAACCGTCGTCAACGACGCGGGCGACAAGCAGCAGGCTCTGAATATTTTCAGGAAGTTCCTTTGCCGATTTTTCAGGGAATTCGACATACAAAGATTTTGTCAACCCGCACGAGAACAAAGCAAAGATCAACAAAGATGTAAATAAAGAATTTATAATTTTTCCTGACCGATTTTTCACACTTAAGAACCATTAATAAATACCCCAGAACTTTCTCAAAAACCATTCCACACTTAACAATAACAATACAACAAAAAATATCCATTTCAGGTTGACCATTTCGTTTACCATTTCCTGAAAATAACTGGTGGCTTTTAACCTGTTGTTGGTTTCCAGATCGGTAAGCAGTTGATCAACCTGACCGGGATGATAAAACTTTCCGCCACTTTCGGTGGCAAGCTGAAACAGAAAATTATGGTTGGCACGTAAATCGACGTTTTCGAAATTTACAGGTGTAATTGTAAACCGGCCGCTTTCGGTGTATTTTTTACCCGAAATTTCTGTTTCAGCAGTAAATGTGTAGTCGCCGGTTGGCAGGTGACCAGCATTTAAAAAATAGTCATTGCCTTGTAAATCAAATGTATAATCAAATTCTTCGTTTTCCTGGTTCTGAATTTTTATTTTTACTTCACTGGTATTGATCCGCTCAAAAGCGTCGTTGTAAACTTCGGCTTTCAGAATAATTTCATCTGTTTCGGCATACACAGGTTTGAAATCGACAATGAAATTGTCTTCGTTTTGCCGCAAAGCAAGATATTGTATCAACTGATTGACAAGTTCATTAAAAAGCGCCTGGTTCTGATTCGCATAATAATTGTACAACCGCCAGCGCCAGATACCTTCTCCTAAAATGAAACCTGTCTTTCTGCCATTGATTGTCCCGGTTGCAATTAATGGTTTTGCAATTTCAACATTCATTATTTTCTGGTAAAATAAAGGAGTGAAACCGGCCTGTAATTCGTATTCGGCAAAAGAAACCTGCAACGGTGGAAATTTTGGAAGCATTTCTTTAAAATCCTCGCTCAGATTAAATATTGCGTACGATTTGTTCAAAACAGCCTGTGCTTCTTCGCCCGAACCAGCAAGTGGAGTAATTTTTACGCCCTGTGTCAAAACGTTGAGCTGAGGTAAAAATGTTTTATTGCCAACAATAAAAAGAACCGGGATACGGTTTTTCTGTGCATTCGATACCAGATCGGCAGCTGATTTGCCGGCGGTTGGCAACTGGTTCAGAATAAGCAGGTTGAAATCGGATAAATTGGCAGGATATGGTTCTTCTGTAAATACCGAAACATCGTAAGTTGTTTGTAAGTCGAGTGTATTTTTTATGGCTCCGATGTCGGGGTGAGGTCCATCTGAAATTATCAGTATCTTTTGTTTTTTCTCCAGCACATTGATCACAAAACCCGATTGATTGTTTTTTGTATTGCGTTCGTTTTCAACGGTTTCTGTTTTAACTGTAAAATGTTTCAGTCCTGCTTCACCGGCATCGAGAATAAACTCCTGAGTGAAAAAGTAATTCTGATTTGGGGGAGTCACCATCACTCCTGCAACTTCCTGGTTATTATGCGAAACCGAAAGCCTGATCGTTTTTCCTTTTAATTTTGAAAACATTGCATCCACTTCAACCGGAAACTTGTTCCCGCTGAAAGAAGTCCTGTTGACCCTGATATCCTGTATTCTTGAGTCGGCAACTTCGGTGGTGTCGCCAAAACCAATGGTATAAACCGGAAAATTAACCTCACTGAGCTGATTTAAAGGATTTTTACCCTCGTTGCTGATCCCGTCGCCTGCTATGATCAATGCCCCGATATTTTCATTAAAATGGTTACTAATCACAGTGTTGATCAGATCGCTGTAATCGCTTTTCTTTTCTTTAAAATTAATCGCGTTCAGCCGTTTTGTATTCTGGCCGAAAGTGTATTCCACCACCGAAAATTCAGAGGATAATCCGTCATTTATTTTTTTTCTTAACTCATCGATTTCACCCGGGATTTTTAATGAATCGGGGTCTGAAATCATGGAAAGAGAATTATCCCAGGCAGCAATGATCACCGGATTCCGCGTGATTTTTTTAAGATTTTTTATTAAGGGAGACAGGAGCAGAAATGCGACCAGAAAGAATGAAAAAAATCGGAGAACCATCAGGAAAAGAACTTTTTTCCTGCCGAGCTCAGCATTGTCTGAATTCCTGAAATACGCCAGCAGTGCGACTCCCGAAGCTGCCAGCAGTGAAGAAAGAAGGAAAACAAACCAGTATTTGACGCCAAATGATATCAATTGAATGAATTTTAAATATGGGCGTAAATATACAAACTCCTTTTTTTTAATGGCTATTAATGTGTATTATTACGCCTGATTTTAAACCCCTTTGGTTTGTTTAAATAATTAGATTGAAAATTGCAAAATGAAAATAAAAAAGATTCAAATAATGAGATTAATTGTTATTCTGCTGATTATTATTTCGTTTCCCGGTTACGCTCAAAAATTCAATCCCGAAATCACAGTGCTGGAATTAAAAGAGAATATCGGTTATCTTGCTTCCGATGAGCTGGCGGGAAGAAAGTCAGGCGAACCGGGTGATTTGAAAGCTGCTGAATATATCTGTGCCAAATTTAAAAATGCAGGACTTGAATTGATGTACAAAGACGGTTTTCAGAAATTCGGACTTGTTACTTCGGCCGAAGTGGGCGAGGGAAACAAACTGGAGGTAAATGGTGTTCAATTTGAGGTTCAGAAAAATTTCCTTCCTTACGCTTTCTCAGCAAACACAACTGTTTCGGCAGGTGTTGTTTTTGCCGGATTCGGTCTGGAAGTTAACGAGGATACTTTGAAATGGGACGATTACACGAATGTTGATGTTTCCGGGAAATGGGTGATGGCGCTGCAGGGCGATCCGGATATGGAAAATGCCCAAAGTCCTTACATTCAGTTTTCTTCCGAAAGATCGAAAGCGCTCCTTGCATCCGACAAAAATGCCGCCGGATTGATTCTTGTCGCCGGAACAAAATTCAGCGAAAGCGACCAGTTGTCGAACATGTTTTTCGATAAAAACAGCAGCAGGTATTCATTTCCTGTTATCCAGGTAACCCGCGAGGTAGCCAATAAAATACTTGGCAGAGACAGTACAATCGAGAAACTTGAAGTGGAAATCCTGAAATCGGGAAAAACGATCAGCAGGAAATTTGATGCCAGACTCACTGCAACAGTGAATGTAATCCAGAAGGAAGCTGAATCGCAGAATGTGGTTGCGATGCTGCCCGGAACTGATCCGTCGTTGAAAAATGAATACATTGTTGTCGGTGCCCATTTCGATCATCTGGGAATGGGCGGGCCTGGTTCAGGATCGCGGGCAACCGATACTGTTGCAGTTCATAACGGGGCCGACGACAATGCATCGGGAGTTGCTGCGGTTATTCAGTTAGCTGAAAAACTTGCCGGAGAAAAGAGGAATAAAAGAAGTATCATTTTTGCTGCATTCGGAGCGGAAGAGATGGGTTTGATCGGTTCAAAGGCTTTTACAAACAATCCTCCGGTTGATCTTAAAAAGATAGTTGCCATGTTTAATTTCGATATGGTCGGTCGTTTCGATAATACCACGAACGGACTCAGCGTGGGCGGAACTCAGACTTCGAAAGAGACTGAAAAAATACTTAATGATCTGAATCCGGGATTTAATCTTGCATTTTCGCCCGAAGGTGT
>JBBIPU010000002.1:37294-39878 GCA_037442685.1 Draconibacterium sp.
ATTATCACTGCAATCGATGGTCACAAAGTTGGCAGTATTTATGATTACATGAGCCGCATTCAAACCCTGAAAGCAGGACAAACCGTGTCAGTGGATGTTCTTCGCGATGAAAAGCAAACGGTTTTGATCATTCAACTGTAAAATGCAGAAAAAGATAGTTTACATACTTTTTTTGACTGTTTTTACTGTCACTCAGCTTTATTCACAAAATTATAAAGTTGAAACATCCGGCTTTGTTTACAAAAAAGTAAACGGTATCGAACTTGAGATGACCATGTACAAACCCCGGGTCAATACTGATGTTAAGCTTCCTGCAATTGTATTCTTCTTTGGTGGCGGTTGGGTAAACGGCGATCCGTCGCAATTTAAGCTTCAGGCTGAATACCTTGCATCGCGCGGGATAGTGGCGTTTTGCCCCGATTACCGCACGTTTTCAAAATATTCCTCAACACCTTTTGAAAGTGTAAAAGATGCAAAATCTGCCATTCGCTATTTAAAGATTCATGCCGAAAGGCTTGGAATCAATCCGGAAAAAATAGTGGCTTCAGGAGGGTCTGCCGGTGGACACCTGGCTGCATGCACGGCTTTGATTAAAAACGTAAACGAAGATTCGGATGATTTGACAGTTTCACCGGTTCCATTCGCAATGGTGCTTTTTAATCCTGTTGTTGATACTGGTAAAAAAGGATACGGACAGGAGAAATTCGGAGGACGTGAATTTGAATTAAGCCCTGTTCATCATATTACGGCAAATGTGCCAACCACCCTGATTATGCATGGAAAGGCTGACAAAACGGTGCCTTTCGAAAATGTGGTAAGGTTCAGTTACCTAATGAAACAACAAAGTAACAAATGCATTTTAATCGGATATAAAAATCAGGAACACGGTTTCTTTAATTACAAAAAAAGCCCGAAATACTTCATAAAGACGCTTGCAAAAACAGAAGCCTTTCTCGAAGAAAATAATCTGTTACGAGGTGAAAGCTGGTTAAGTAAATATTGCAGGGAATTGGGAAGGAACTGATTAATTCATATTGTAAAACATAATTTTTTTTAAGCGTAATAATTTATTTTTTAGGTAGTTTTGAATTGTAAATCAATAAATTCTTAACCGAATAAGAACCATGAATAAAGCACTCCTGACATTTACAATTATTTTCATTTCAGTTTTTTCATTTTCTCAGGAAATTTCGATCTCAACAGGTCCCTCCTGGGGAGTTCCGTTTTATTACCAGTTTGTCAGTGGTGGAGCTGAGAAAAGTGCAAAAACGGGGTTTAATTTGAATTCAGAATACATTTTTTTATCAGATAAAAAGATTTCCTGGGGTGTGAATGTTGGTTTTCAGCACAATCCCGTAAAAATTACTCCTGAATATTTTGGACAGCCGGAAGAAGAAATAGTTCCTTACACCGAAATCTGTAATTTGTTGTATTTCTCTCCTGAAATGATTTTCCTAAAAAGGTCTTTTTCTGATTTTTCACTTAAACCTTTGGTTAGTTTTCAGTTAAATTCAAATGTTGAAAATTCATTCAGTAATCAGTCAGGAATAGGATTAGGAATATCGTTTGTGAAGAGATTTAACATTAGCGGGAAAAGCTACCTGAAACTTGAACCAGCTTTTTCAGTCTTTAATATTATCCCTTTTGCTGGTTTTGATATGACTGAAAGAATGACATCAATTGGATTGAATATTGGCTGGGGAACCAGAATAATCCCAAAATCATAAACTATTATACATTGAAAATTGTAGTTCTTTAACTTTCGCAGGTTGCCCGGCAACACCGGTTTTCCGGTTTTGAACCATACGACTGGATATATTTTAAGGTTTTTGCGGATTCAATCTCACTCAAATCCATCCCCTCAATTTGTAATACCCCAGTGCCACGATTTCGCGGGCAATTAGTATTTCATATTTCAGGTGGTTCCAGAGCTGGTAACGGGCGTTGATGCTTTCACCGACATCGGGCAGCATTTGTTTGTTTCCTCCCAGTTTGTCATCGTCAAATTTTAAATCAGCTTCAAGCGCGTTTTCAAAGGCAGGCAAGCCGTTAACCTTCTCAAATCCGGCTTTTCTGAAACAAAGAACCGCTCTGCGCATGTGTTCGGGCGAGGTGACCAGTAAAACGGGAGTCTGCATTTTGATCAGGTTTTTACAATTTAAAGCTTGTGCACGGGTGTTGGTGCCCTCACTTTCAAAAGCTATCTTTTCAGGTTTTACTCCTCTTAATATCAGTTCCTTTTTCATGATCCGGGGCGTGCTCAGACTATCGGCCACATTTCCGGGCATAACGATCAGAACGGTTGCTTCAGGAAATGCTTTTGCTGCATTCCCGGTGTACCAGCCACGCATCAGATTCGACTGGCTTGGCATTCCGCCGCCGCCAAGAACCACGATAAATCCAGGTTTCCATTTCATTTCCGATTTGCTTGTACCCAGCCAGTAGTAACCCCAGTATGGTTTTTCGGTTAACGCCAGAACGATGCAGAGTAAAAAGAATATGCCAATAACCACCAATAAATTTCGGAGTATCCTCAAAAAATAAATACTTTTGAATTTGCTTTTGGTCATCGCTTTTTTTTATG
>JBBIPU010000002.1:39978-41086 GCA_037442685.1 Draconibacterium sp.
ACCTCGATGATGTGGGACCTGAACTATTTTAAATATTATTTTCTGAAACTTGCAAAAATCCAGTTCGACGAACAGGCGCTTGAAGATGATTTTCAGACTTTCAGCGATTATTTGCTGAGCGCTGATTCTGATTATTTTCTTTATCGCGATTTTCAGTCGAGGAATGTAATGCTGAAAAACGAAAAGGTGTATTTTATCGATTACCAGGGTGGACGGCGGGGAGCGCTTCAATATGATCTTGCTTCGTTGTTATATGACGGAAAAGCGGATATTCCGGAAAGTGTCCGTAAACAACTATTCGATTTTTACCTGGCTGAATTAAAGAAATATATTCCGGTAAACGATTCGGTTTTTGAAGCCAGTTTTAAAGGTTTTGTGCTCATCAGGATCATGCAGGCGATGGGAGCCTACGGTTTCCGGGGATTTTATGAGAAAAAGGAACATTTTCTGAAAAGCATTCCTTTTGCATTGAAAAACCTGGAATACCTGATGCAGGATGTCAGTTTGCCGGTTGAATTGCCTGAACTTTTCAATGTACTCAACCAGTTAATCCATTCTGAAATATTAAAGGAAATCGGTCAGGTTAAAAGTAATTTAACCGTGATTGTAAACAGTTTTTCATACAAAAAAGGGTATCCTGTCGATTCCTCGGGCAATGGTGGCGGTCATGTTTTCGATTGTCGGGCCATCAATAATCCGGGTCGATACCCTGAGTTTAATAACCTGACGGGGAAAGATATTGAAGTACAGGAATTTCTTGAGCAAAAATCGGAAATTGGTATCTTTTTGAATGCGGTAAAAGTAATTGTGGGGCAATCGGTGAAAAACTACCTGGAACGTGATTTTACAAATCTTTCAATCAGCTTTGGATGTACCGGTGGTAGGCATCGATCGGTTTATTCAGCGGAAAAAATTGCAGAGTACCTCAAAAACAATTTTACGGTTAATGTTGTTCTGAATCATCGGGAACTACAAAAAAACGATGGGTAAAACCGCTTGTAAAAAGAAAGATTTTCAGGATTCGGAAAAACCAAAATACGAATGCAGAAAGTGTGGTGCACTTGTAAACAAGGAGGAAAAAGTGTGTAAACCACAAAAACTGAAATAA
>JBBIPU010000002.1:41186-84555 GCA_037442685.1 Draconibacterium sp.
TGCCAACTGCTTACTGCCTGCTTTTTACCTTCCCTTCTCCGGTCTTCGGACTTCGGACTTCCGTCTTCTTCTTTTATCATTTTTTAAGACTAAAATGCGTTTTCTGATTTGAGTTTTGGTTTTTGTCGTTTCAGTTGTTTATTTTCGCACAAAATTTTAAAAGATAGAATCATCTCATGGGAAGAGCATTTGAATACCGCAGGGCGGCTAAAGAAAAAAGGTGGGACAAAATGTCAAGGATTTTTCCGAAACTGGCAAAAAAGATAACAATTGCAGCAAAAGAAGGTACGCCTGATCCTGATACAAATGCAGCGCTCAGGACAGCTATTTTAAATGCAAAAGCGCAAAATATGCCCAAGGCAAATATTGATGCTGCAATTAAACGAGCATCGGGAAAAGATGCTGCCGATTTTACCGAAGTAAATTACGAAGGCAAAGGCCCTCACGGTGTTCTGATTTTTGTTGAATGTGCCACCGATAACACTACCCGGACTGTTGCGAACATAAAAAGCTATTTCAATAAATTACACGGTATAATGGTACCCACAGGTTCGCTGGAGTTTATGTTCTCGCGGAAAGCAGTTTTCGAATTTGAAAAACCTGCCGGAATGGACATTGAAGAGCTTGAACTTGAATTGATTGATGCCGGTCTCGACGAGATTGAAGAGAATGAAGGGGAATTTTACGCTTATGCAGATTACACCAGTTTTGGAGAAATGGCCCACGCATTTGAACGGCTTAAAATTGAAGTAAAAAAAGCTGTATTAAAACGCTTTCCCAACGAACCTGTTGAATTTACCGAAGAGCAGTTGGAAGATATTGAAAAGCTGATTGATAAGCTGGAAGAGGACGACGATGTTCAGGCTGTTTACACCAATATTGCGTAGGCCTTAATTAGTAAGGAAAAAGATCCGGGTTCAACAGTCTGAGTTTGTAACATCTGAAATCCTCCAAAGGCCTGTCAATAATGGTACTGGCGGATGTCTTCCACATCGCCACGCTCAAAAACCCTCTCAATCAAAAAGTTGGCTTTTGCATCGTAATCGATTTTTTCAAAATCAACATTCCTGAAAATGCGTTTTTCAAATACCGGATTCTTCTTTGTGTACAAGTAGCTACGATTATAAAAACAGGGGATGCAGGAAACAAGTGAAAATCAAATTTCGCAGGTTACCTGTCGCGATAATTGGTTTGTCCGGTAAAATCAAGGTTTTTATCTAAAAAATATCTTTGCGTCGGGTTGTTTTGTTAATTTTAGGATAAAATACCTGGCGATGATCGATGTTCAGAATTATACAAAACATTTTATTTCGATTTGGGAAAAAAGTTCTGGTCACTTTCCCGATTTCCCAAAACAATACAACACCAGCGAAAAAATATTGAGAGAAGCGCAGTTTGATCAGATTCAACAGCAAATGCAGGTTCTTCAGCAAAAGGCGAATGTCAGGAGATTAAAAGATGCCAAACCTGAAAGCGTGTTTTTCCCGATATTCAGATCGTTTCTTCAGAATGTTTTTGATTTTGAACCGGAACAACTCAATATTATTCTGTCGGAACAATTCAGGGATGTCAGTAAAGATTTTTTTTACAAGGCGCGTGCTTTTGGCCCGGAACTTTCGCCTGAAAATATTTACCAGGGTTTGCGTAATGTTTGGATAATGAATGGATTACAGCTTATGATGAATATTCCGGTGGAGATTACCCCATCCATTTTTGCTTACAGCATGATTTATCCTTACAGCGATAATTATTTAGATAATACGGATGTTTCAGATCAGGAAAAAAAGGAGTTCAGCAAAAGGTTTAATGAAAGGTTGCATGGAGAAAAAATAGCATCGCTGAATCATACAGAAAAGCAGCTTTTTTATTTGGTTAGCTTGTTCGAGAAGCAATACATCAGGCAACAATTTCCTGAAGTTTTTGAGGGTTTGTACGCCATTCAGAAAGGACAGACCGACAGTTTGAAACTTCTAAACCAGAACGGTTTGACAGATGCTGAAATAAGGCGGATTTGCTTTGAAAAAGGAGGCGCTTCTGTGCTTGCCGATGGTTATCTTGTTGCCGGAAAACTCACCAAAGAAAAGGAACAGGCACTTTTTGGCTACGGAATTTATTTGCAGTTGTTGGATGATATTCAGGATATAAAAGAAGATGCAACTGCACATACCATTACAATGTGTTCATTAAGAGAAAAAGAAGGTATGTCGGAGTTTTTAAACCGGACCATCCATTTTGGAAGAATAGCGCTTAAAGAGATGAGATGTTTTGAATCTGCAAATACCAATATCTTTTTAAATCTGATGAACCGCAGTATTGAAGCAATGGCCATCGAGTCTGCAGGGCTGAACGAAATTAGTTTTTCAGAAGATTATCTATATGAATTAGAAAAATTTTCGCCTTTGCATTTTGATTATGTACGCAGAAAAAAATCCCAGTCAAAATCACAACGTTTTGCCCTTTTTCAGAAATATTTTGAGCAAACAAAATCCGGATCGATGGTCAATATTTATTGAAATGGTTTTTCAGATTTCAGGATAATTGTAATTTTGAAGAAATGCAAAAATCCGGAAAATGAAGATATTTCAGATTACAATCCTGTTTATTCTTGTTGGTTTGTTTTCAGCGTGTTCAGCAAAGAAATCAGAAACAGAGAAACCAAAACCGGTAAAACCTAATGTTGTGATTATTTATATCGACGATTTGGGTTACGGTGATGTCAGTTGTTACGGAGCGACAAAAATCAGTACACCTAACGTAGATAACCTGGCTAAAACAGGGATTCGTTTCACCAACGGCCACAGTTCTTCGTCCTCGTGCACTCCCTCTCGTTTTTCGATGCTTACAGGAGGTTATGCATTTCGCAAACCCGGAACAGGAATTGCACCCGGAGATGCCGCAATGATTATCAATCCGGAAACACGTACAATAGCTGATCTTTTTTCCGAGGCCGGTTACAAAACCGGAGTGGTTGGAAAATGGCATCTCGGATTGGGTGGCGAAGGCGGGCCCGACTGGAATGGATACATTTCACCCGGCCCGCAGGATCTTGGTTTTGAATATTCTTTTCTGATTCCTGCCACAGGCGACCGCGTGCCTTGTGTTTACACTGAAAACGGGAGGGTGCTGGGTTTGGACCCGGCCGACCCGATCAAAGTTAATTATAAAGAAAAAGTTGGCAACGAACCCACAGGGCTTGAAAATCCTGAGTTGTTGAAAATGCTGCCCAGTCATGGTCATAATAATACCATTGTCAATGGAATCAGCAGAATAGGTTTTATGAGCGGAGGAAAATCGGCCCGCTGGGTTGATGAATATATGGCCGAAGCAATTACTCAGAAAGCTCTCGGATTTATTGAAAAAAGCAAAGACCAGCCTTTCTTTTTATATTTTTCAACTCACGATATTCACGTACCACGTGTTCCGAATCCGCAGTTTGTTGGGAAGAGCGGAATGGGGCCGCGGGGTGATGCAATTCTTGAAATGGACTGGTCGGTTGGCGAAATCATGAAAAAGCTTGAACTGCTTGGGCTGACAGAAAAAACTATCGTAATTTTTACCAGCGACAACGGGCCGGTGATTGACGACGGGTACAAAGATCAGGCAGTTGAATTACTTGGTAACCACAAACCGGGCGGACCACTCCGGGGAGGTAAATACAGCGTTTTTAACGCCGGAACCCAGGTGCCGTTTATTGTAAGCTGGCCCGGAAGGATCAAATACGGTGTTTCTGATGTACTGATTTCGCAGGTTGATTTTATGGCTTCGTTTGCAAAAATGCTTGGTTTACAGTTAAATGAAAATGATGCCATCGACAGTTACGAGATGCTGAACCAGTTACTGGGAAAATCAAAACAAAGCCGGGACAATTTTGTACACGAAGGCGTCAGTACAATGGCACTGATCAGTGGCGACTGGAAATATATTGTCCCCAAAAACGGCCCTAAAATAAGCCAGTTTACCAACATTGAAATGGGAAACGATCCGGAACCGCAGTTGTATCGTCTTTCCGACGATTTGGGCGAGAAAAGAAACCTCGCTGCTGAATTTCCTGAAAAAGTAAAGGAATTGGAAGAATTGCTTGCGAAAATTAAAGAGGAGGGGAGAACAAGGAAGTAATTTATCGGAATATTTTACTGTTTTTTCATCAGTCGGACCGGAAATATCATCGGTACTTTCTTTTTATATTCAGCATATTCATCACCAAAATCTTTGAGTAACCTTTTTTCTTCCGACAGCTTTAATAGTAATATTATCAGGAAGATAAAGATGATTAATAAAATGAGTGGTGTAAAAGAATTTAAAATGATTACGATAGAAGTGTACATTGAAATTGCACCAAAAACCATCGGATTCCTGCAATATTTGTAAGGCCCGGTGGTAACCAGGTATTTTGTCTGCGGACTTACAGAAACACCGAAAGCGTCTGTTGGTCCGCCTTTCCCAACAGTATATAAAAAAATGTTTGACCAGATTGCAAAAATTAATCCCGGAATAAATATGATGATACTCAGAATAATTCTGAGAATTTCAGAGCCAATCAAAACCTTTCCATGAAACGGAAAATCGAGCTTTGACAAATCATAAAAACCAAGTGGAATTAATACAATGAAAAGCGAGAATCCAACGAAATATCCTAAAATGTATTTCAGTGTTTCTTTCATTGGTAACTGAAATTATTTATCCAAAGGTAATTCAAAATCAGCAGGTAATAGGGAAAATATTTACGAAACCGGCAATATTTATTTGGATACAGGTTTTATTTTCCGTCTTCAAAAATGTTAACCAGTCTTACAAAAACAGAAGCTGTAATTATGCACCAGATAGTGTAAAATGCCGCCGGGACTGCTACTGCTTCATTAAAATGCTTAAGAGCGAGAACAACCCCCAATCCTGCATTTTGCATCCCGATTTCGATGGCAAGCGTTTTTCTCCGTTTCAGGTTAAACCGGGGAATATATCCTGAAAGAAATCCAAGTGCCATTCCAAAAAAGTTAACAAGGAAAACTGCAATGAAAATTACCAGTGTGGCCATTTTCAGGTTATTCACATTTGCAGCCACCACATACGAAGTAATCATAACAATCGAAAAAACCGAAATCAGCGGTGGCACTTCTTCAATCTTTTCCACAAGCGATGGAAATATCTTCCGGATGACAAATCCTGCAAGCAGTGGTAAAACAACAGTAATGACAATGGTGTTGAACATGGCCAGGAAATCAACCGGAATTCTTGTTCCAACCAGCCACAGCGTTAATAATGGTGTAAGAACCGGAGCCAGAAAAGTGGAAACTGTTGTCAGCGAGATCGAATAAGCAACATCAGCTTTTGAAAGATAGGAGATCACATTGCTTGTCATGGCGCCGGGTGCAGCTCCGGTAATTACCAAACCCAGGATTAACGGATCAGGAAGTTTCAGCATTAGCCCTATTCCAAGTGAAAGCAAAGGCATGATGATAAACTGGCAAAGAGTACCAAACAGCACAGCCAGCGGCGATTTCAGAATGTTGCTGTAATCTTCGGATTTAAGCACCAACCCTATTCCGAACATTGCACCTGCAAAAAACCAGTTTATGGATTTCTTAAAAATCAGAAAAATTTCAGGAAAGAAAAAAGCAGGTATTGCGAATAAAATAACCCACAAAACAATGTTGGAAGATGCAAATCGTATTATTTTCATTTTTAAGGTTGAGATTACTTTTACCGTACACTATAAAAATAAAATCTTTTTGGAGAAATACAATCCTAAAAACAACAACACTCCAAAAGTCGTATCATTCCAAACTGGACTCGAACTGTAACGAACTAATTAAAGTTTAATTGACAGAAGTGATATTAATTTAATGATGATTTTGATATTTGTTTTTTGAATTCTTCCAACCCCGCTCTCCGGGCTTCCGTCTTCGGACTTTCTTCTTTGTTAATTGTTAAAAAATAATGGATATTTAAATCCCTTATCATCAAACGGCTGTTTTGAATTGTATTACATTTGGGCATTCAAAATTTTAAGTAAATCCAAAATGAAAAGAGACAATTTGGTTTTCGAAATCATCGAAAAAGAACGCCAGCGTCAGTTGGGCGGAATTGAATTAATTGCTTCAGAGAATTTTGTCAGCGACCAGGTTCTTGAAGCCATGGGTTCTGTAATGACCAACAAATATGCCGAAGGTTATCCGGGCAGAAGATATTACGGTGGCTGCCAGTTTGTGGATATGACAGAACAGCTTGCAATTGATCGGATAAAGGAACTGTACGGGGCTGAATGGGCAAATGTTCAGCCACATTCTGGCGCACAGGCAAATGCCGCTGTATTGAGCGTGATTTTAAAACCCGGTGATTCATTTTTAGGATTGAATCTTTCGCACGGAGGCCATCTTTCGCATGGTTCGCCGGTAAACTCATCCGGAATTTTGTATAATCCGATTGCCTACATGGTAAAGGAAGATACCGGTTTGGTTGATTATGATCAGATGGAAGCTTTGGCAATTGAACACAAACCAAAACTGATCATTGGTGGCGCTTCCGCTTACAGTCGCGACTGGGATTACAAACGGATGCGTGAAATTGCGGATAAAGTTGGAGCACTTTTAATGATAGATATGGCACATCCCGCAGGTCTGATTGCTGCCGGGTTGTTGAAAAATCCGCTCGAATATGCACACATTGTAACTTCAACCACACATAAAACCCTTCGCGGGCCCCGTGGCGGAATTATTTTAATTGGAAAGGATTTTGAAAATCCGTGGGGACTGGCGACTCCGAAAGGCGAGGTAAAAATGATGTCGGCATTGATCGATTCTGCGGTTTTTCCTGGTCAGCAGGGCGGACCGCTGGAACATGTAATCGCATCGAAAGCAGTGGCATTTGGCGAGGCACTCGATCCTTCATTCAAAGAATACCAGAAACAGGTTGCAGTGAATGCAAAAGCGATGGCAAAAGCCTTTATCGACCTTGGTTACAAAGTTATTTCGGGAGGAACAGACAATCATTCGATGCTGATTGACCTGCGTGCCAAATTTCCGGAAATTACCGGAAAACAAGTGGAAAATACTTTGGTAAAAGCCGAAATCACAGTAAATAAAAATATGGTTCCTTTTGACAGTCGTTCACCCTTCCAGACTTCTGGAATAAGAGTTGGAACACCTGCAATCACCACCCGCGGTGTTAAGGAAGATTTAATGCCGGTTATTGTTCAGCTGATCGACGATGTGATTTCGAATATTGATGACGAAAAAACATTGAAAACAGTTGGGGAAAAAGTCCACAGGATGATGAAGGATTTCCCGTTATTTGCCTATTAGTTTAACAGTTGAAATTATAAAATCAAAAATAGTACCTCGGAGAATGGATCGTTCTTCGGGGTTTTTATTTTCTGAAATTCTTATTTTTAGTTCGGCATTTTAGTAATGGAGAAAAGGGAAAAAATAGGAGTTACTGTAATCACCGGCTTTTTAGGAGCAGGGAAAACAACTTTTATCAACCATATTTTAAAAAACTATCCTGAGACTCAGTTTGCACTGGTTGAAAACGAATTTGGTGAAGTTTCAATCGATACAAAACTGATAAAAGGAGTGGACGCAAGCCGGATGTTCGAACTGAAACAGGGTTGCATCTGCTGTACGATTTCCGACGAGTTTGAACTTGTTTTGCTGGAGTTGGCCGAAAAGTTCCCCAATGTTGAACATCTGCTGATCGAAACCACCGGGATCGCTGATCCGGCGCCGGTAATCAGGCCTTTTTTCAGAGATGAAAAACTGATTAATCTGTATCAATACAATGGAACAGTTTGCATTGTCGATGCAATCAATTTCAAAAAGCTGGCCGGACAAAATATTGCATTTAAACAAATTGCTGTGGCAGATATAATTATGGTAAGTAAAACAGAAAATCTGACTGAAAAGGATAAAATCCGTATTAAAACTGAAATCGCCCAAATAAATCCATTAAGTGCGGTATTGTTTTCTGAATTTGGTGTCACTGCAAGTTTCAGTCTGAATAATATTTCATTCACACCCAAATATTTTCCGAATTTTATACCGAATCCTTCAAATCATTACGGGATCAGTTCAAAAACTTTTGCATTCTCCGAACCACTGAATAAAGATGAATTCATTCAACGTCTATCTTATGTTCTGGATGTTTACAAATCAGAAATATACAGGGTTAAGGGAATCATTTGTTTCGAAAACGAACCTTACGAATTTATTCTTCAAGGAGTGGGAGGAAGTTTTGAAATAATGGAAGGAGAAAAATTGTTGTATGAATCTGGCAGCCAGATTGTAATTATCGGAAAATTGGATGACCTGAACCTGGATTTTTTATCTATGTAATCTACCCCAAAATAGAAATCCACATTGGGATAACAACCACTGAAATAATCGTTCCGAGAACCACGACACGGGTTAATAAAACAGTATCTAATTTGTACTGAATAGCCAATACATACGGAGTGACTCCAAGCGGCATGGCAGCGTCTATTATTGTGGCTTTCAGGTTTGTGTGATCAACAGGGAACAAAAGAATAATCCGGTAAAAAATATATGGCAGAACCACCATTGTAACAACAGTTAAAACGGCAACATTCTGCCATTCATTTAATTTTCCGGTTTTGTGACGGCCAAGGAAAATACCAAGCGAAAAAAGAACCACTGCTGTAACCGAATTTGAGAATAATTCGATGGTTTTTGAAGCATAATCAGGCACCTTAATTCTGAAAATAACAATGATCAGTCCGGTAAAAACGGAAAGTAACAGCGGATTCTGAACAAGGCTGAGCCCAAGTTTTTTCAGGTTTACTTTATTTTCGCCATAAATTTCAATCAGCAGTATTGCCAGAGTTAAAAGCCAGAAAACATACACCGCCGAAATAATTGCGGCTTCGGGCAGAATATCAGTGCCATAAGTATTTAGCAGTACCGGAATTCCAAGATAAGAAACGTTCCCAAAAGGTAGTATAAGGAAAAGAGTCCGTTTCTCAAGTACCGATAAATTAAAAATCCTGCATATTGGAAACACAAGCGCCATACTGGCTAATATAAATACTGAATTCTGAAAGATAAATGCAGTATATGACTTATCAGTCAAATCAAGCTTCATCAGAGAAAAAATCACCAGCGCCGGAAAACCGATATAAAGAGCATATTTATTCAGGACTTCGATCCAGTTTTCGTGATAAACTTTTGTGCGGGAAAAAACAATTCCTGAAAGAATTACGAGGAACAGGGGAAGTACAGTTTTTACGGCGATGATAAAGTGAGGCATACCTGATTATTCAGATTAAACTGAAAGCGCCCATTCGCCATACCTGATAAATGGACGGATATCGGTGACCATCATTCCGGCTTTTCCGGCAGCTTCAATGCCCAAAACCCCATCTTCAAAAACCTGGCAAAACCGGGGCTCGACCCCCATCAAATGCGCACATTCAAGAAATGTCTCAGGTTCAGGTTTGTGCCGTGTAACATCGTCGGCAGAAACAATGTAATCAAAATACTGAAGCAGGTTTAGTGTTTCGAGTTGAACCAGGGCACTTTTACGTCCAGCCCCGGTGCCAACGCTCATCGGTAGTTTGCCGTGATATTCCTTCACAATTCGTACAACTTCATCAATGGGTTCAAGCAAATTTGCCATTCCCCAGAACGACTGTTGTTTCATCCTTACAAGTTCATACGGATCGGCCGAAAGACCATACTGTTCAACCACTCTTTTGGCAAATTCAATAGTCGGGCGGCCAGTCATTTCATGAATGATCTGCGGATCGAAACTGAATCCGTATTTTTCTCCTACGATATTCCAGGTGGCAACATGAACAGGAAGTGAATTTGAAAGTGTTCCGTCGAGATCAAAAATCAGTGCTTTAGCTTTTGGATGAACTTTTATCGTCATTTTCAGTAATTTGCTGCGAAATTAACATTTGAAAACTGAAAAATGTTCTTTGATTAATACATTAAAGTCATATTTAAATATCACTTAAAAAAAATATCTTTGAAACAAATCAATTAAAAATTAAACCAATGAGAAACTTAATTATTGTAATGGTGCTGTTTACATCCGTTTCGGTATTTGCAAAAAAAACAGATTCAGCAGTAAAAGAGAATAATACGGCCAGCCAACCTGTAAAATGGGAACTGGTTTGGCAAGATGATTTTGATGTTGCCGGGTTGCCCGATTCAAAAATATGGAGTTACGAGGAAGGATACATCAGAAACAATGAAGCACAGTATTACACAAAAGGAAGAGCTGAAAATGCGCGTGTTGAAAACGGGAACCTGATTATTGAAGCCAGAAACGATAACTGGAACGGTCATAAAATTACTTCTGCCAGCATAAATACCTCAGGTAAAAAAAGTATTCTTTATGGCAGGGTGGAAGTAAAAGCAAAACTGCCCACCGGAGTCGGAACCTGGCCTGCCATCTGGATGCTTGGCGATGTTATAAAGAAAGGAACTGGCTGGCCTGCCTGCGGCGAAATCGATATTATGGAAAATGTGGGATTCGAACCCGATATTATTTACGCCAATTGTCACACGAGGGCTTACAATCATGTAAAAAAAACCAACAAAGGCGATAAAATAACCATCGAAAAACCGTACAACGATTTTCATGTTTATGCCATTGATTGGTTTGAAGACAGGATAGATTTTTTTGTTGACGACAAGAAATATTTCACTTTCAAAAATGAAGGAACAGGAAACGATGTGTGGCCTTTCGACAAGCCACAGTACCTGATCATCAATCTTGCCATCGGCGGCGGCTGGGGAGGACAAAAAGGTGTGGATGACAAAATTTTTCCACAGAAATATTACATCGATTACGTAAAGGTTTACAAGGCAAAATAGTGAATGAATTCGTCAGTGAATGAGTGAGAGAGTTGCCGGGAAATTATGGATTTACTGATTTGCATGTTGTAATATTCAGGGGTTCAGGATGCTGGAAATAATCATCAGTAAATCTGTTTCAGTCAGGGAACCGTTCTTTATGAAAGAGAACGGTTTCCTGTTTTCGGGGAGAGAGCAAGATTAAAAATGAAAGTTACCGCACAGAAATCAGTGTAACTTCATCACCTTCACCACCTGGTTTTTGTTTTTGCCGGTCAGCCGCACAAAATACAATCCGTTTTCAAAGTCCTGAATATCAATCTGGTTTTGCATAGCGGATATTTTCTTTTGCAGAACCGTTTTTCCCTGCAGATTATAAAAAGAAACGTCTGTGAAATCATCCAGATTATTGATGTAAACCTTGTCAGTTGCAGGATTCGGGTAAACGGTGGTTTTCAGTTCCCCGATATCTTTAATACTTGTCGGCCACTGCAAAACCACTTCCTCAAGTTTAACTTCGGTAATGGTGACATCCGAGGTTGAGTTTCCGAGGTCGAAAACAATCCGCGACGAGTTGTCGGTTGTGTTCATTGTAAAAATAAAAGAATAAACCTTAAAAGTATCAGCAAGAGAAATGCCATTGTATCCGCTGTATGCCGACCAGGGCGATACATTCATTCCAATGTAGGAAGTTGCGCTGCGGGCAGTTTCAGCTTTTGCTTTTACAGAGAAGCGGTATTGTTTACCTGAGGTCAGTTTAATTCCTGTTTTTACAAGCTGAACATGCCAGCCTTCGGTTCCACCGTTGTCGATGGTAACTTTCAGCGAGTTGTCGGCGCGCGTGAGCACAGCCACACTTGAGTTTTTCTGTAAAACCCATCCATCGGTTGAAGTGCTGAAATTACTTGTGTAAACCGGCGTTCCAACATAATGAGCCGGTTCGGGAAGTTGGTTGTGCAAAAGAGCATCAACCAGGAACTGGTTGTATTTGCCAGTCGATGGGTTGTAAATTCCGAATCCTGCGCTGAATTCCCAGTAGGCCCAGCTAAAACCAACCGATTCGAGGTAACGCGCTATAAAAGTCGTCCATTTTTTCCGCGAGGTTTCGTCGGCTTTGCTGTATGCGCCAAACTCACCAATATGAACGGGTACATTGTTTGTTTTTCCATATTGAACCAATGGTGCAAATTCATTGGCAACCACATCCCGTTCGGTTTCCGAATCGTTCCATTTCGTTCCAAGCCAGGCGTTTGAGCCACTTACCCAGCTTGCTCCCTGGTGCGTAAACTGAAAAGGATTGTAATAATGAACTGTAAGAATAATATTTTTATCGTCGGGTAATTGCAGGTAAGGCAAACCACCCAGTCCACCCCAGTCGGGTGTTCCTATCAGCACGATTCTGTCAGGATTGTCAACCCTGATTGTTGCAAGAGCATCATTTAAAAAAACATTCCATTTATCTGCGGTCATTTTTCCGTTAGGTTCATTCAGAATCTCAAACAATAAACTGTCGGGATAATCCTTAAAGTAAGTTGAAATCTGTTTCCATTGTGCCAGGAATCTTGCCTTCTGTCCTTCGGGATTGTTCATTAATGAATCCTGGTGGTGCATGTTAATGATTACATGAAGATGATTATTCAGCGCTGAATCGACAACCTGTTTGATTTTGTTCAGAAATGAAGAATTTATTGTATAAGGTGAATTTTGCAGAGTGCGCGTTTCCCAGCGGATAGGAATTCTGATATGCGTAAATCCAAGTTTTGAAATCATCCTTGCGTACTGAGGTTTCCAGTTGGCGATGTTCACTGCTGAGGAAGGATCCTCGAACATGTTGCCGTAATTGATCCCGCGGCCAAGCCGTTTGTTTACTTCAAATGCATGTTCCCGGGTTTGGGCATTGATATTAAAGGAGATAACAAGAAAAAGAAAAATAATAATCAACCTCATAAATGTACTTTTAAGGTTGACAAAATTACGGAAAAATGATTAGGAAATGCTTGTGGACATTAATTTGGAACCGATTCAAAGAAAACCGTTTTTACTTTCAGGGGTCATAAAACCGGATATTATTTTGAATTTTTTAATCCGATAAACCAGTTAAACGAAGCAATTCCCGATGGCAGTATCCCACCCGAATGATCAGCGCCTTCAATCCTGAGATAAGTCATTTTTGATTTATCGACGCCGAGAGAAATGAAATCATTGTAAATATTATCCGAATTTTGGATCGGCACGTAAGTATCGGCAGTGCCATGGGTGAGCAAAGTAGGGATATTTGTTTTCCAGGCTGAAACACTGTTTTTCTTCAGGGTTGAAATTACTGTTGAATATTTGGGATTTGTATTTGAATTTAATCTGTAATCGTCGGTAAACAGATCGGCCATTTTCGTGGTTAACTGGGCATTTATTTCCCCGCCCGAATGAATGCCGTCGTATAAAGTCATAACACGCTGATCATAAGGCGATTTGAACAAGTCGCCTGCCGGATTGGTAACATCACCGACATTGATGTAGCTGTTTATGATATATCCGATGTAGTAAGGCATCGGATAGGTTTCCTTCGAAAGAATATAATCGTTGGTGAGATTCAGATCGTATGCACCTGCACCACAAGAACTTGCCACAACATTAAATTCAGTTGAATAGTTTTGTTCAATTGCTTTTTGTAACTGCATTGTTGCCCAGCCTCCCTGAGAATATCCAACAATGTACAGATCGTTGTTAACCTCAGTATTCTGGTAATGAACCACAAATTCCCTCGATGCGCGGATCATGTCGATTACCGACTGCACAGTCGATTCCTTTTCGAGGTAGGGGTGAAACATATTTTCGGATGCACCAAAACCCAAATAATCGGGTACGGCAACCACAAAACCGGTGGATGCAATAAATTCGAGAAGTTTAAATAATTCGTAATCAGGATTTACAGAAGGGGCATCGCTGTGAAGTGTATTCGTACCGTTCTGGTAACTGATCAGCGGATATTCTCCGGCGGTCAGTGGAACGGAAACAAGTCCCGATGCAATAATTTCCTTTCCCTTAAATTCGGTAAAGTAGGTTATCTTGTAAACATCGATGTCGTGATTCACATTATCGATAATGGTTTTCAGTTCGGGTAAAATAATTGCATAAGCATTTAATACCGATTTTATCTCAGAGACTGAATATGTTTTGTATTTTTCGTAGCTGGCCAGATAAACATCGACCGGTTTTTTGTCTTCGTCGCTTTTAAAAAGATTACAGGCGGAAAAAGCGGAAAGAATAAATAAAAGAAGTAATGATTTGTACCACAGGTTATTTTTCATGGCTAATAGATTTTTCTAAAGTTTTATACCTGAAATTGTGTTATAATTTTCATTTTCAAAATTAGTCAAATTATTAAACTGTGGAAAGATTTAATTGTTCAGGCAACCTCCTGATTAATTTGCTGAGTTTTACTGAATGATTCGATTTAAAAAGAATCGAATTTGAATGATTTTGTTATTTTTAAAGCTGAAATTTTACTGCTGAACCTATGAAACGAACTTATCTTTTAATCATTTTTCTTTTTATTTCATTCTTTGTTTATTCCCAACCTGTTAAAATAATGCTTGTTACAGGAGGTCATGCTTACGACACATTACAGTTTTTCGAAATGTTCGATGCCCTTCCCGATATTGAATATCAGCATTTTCAGCAACCGAAAGCCAATCAGAAACTGGCGGATGATCTGGCCAGAGATTTCGATGTACTGGTATTTTATGATATGTGGAACAGTATTACTGAAACTGAAAAAAACGCGTATTTAAAACTTACACAGAAAGGAAAATCTTTCCTGTTTTTGCATCATTCAATTGCTTCGTACCAGGATTGGCCTGAATTTGAAAAAATTCTTGGTGGAAAATATGTTGAAAAGAGAAGTGGAGTTCCACAGGAAGAACTTTCAACTTACGAACACGATGTTTGGGTTTACACCAAGGTTGAGAATTACACCCCGGTAACAGTTGGTTTGAAAGAGCCGCGGTTTTTCGACGAAGTTTACGGTAATGTCCGCATTTCGGATGATGTGTTGCCACTGTTGAGGACGCGTCATCCGAAAAGTATGGAATTTGTTGCCTGGCAGCACAAATACAACAATTCAACGATTGTGTACATTCAGCCGGGTCACGATTACCGGACTTATCAAAATGAAGAATACCGGAAGCTGGTTTTGCAGGCCATTAAATTTCTTGCCGGCACAGGTAAAAACTGATCAATCTGAAATTTAACCAATAAAACTTTAAAAAATGAAAGAAGTAAATCAAAAACGACTTTTTGTGGCGGCTTGTCTGGCGTTGCTGGTAACCGCGATTACATTTGCAATCAGGGCTAAAATCGAAGGTGTTTTTAACAATGTTTACGGACTTACCAAGGAAGAAGTGGGGCGTGCATTTGGCCCGGCTTTCTGGGGTTTTGCGGTAGCTATGTTTGCCGGAGGTTATTTCATCGACATTGTAAAAACAAAATCAATTGTATGGATGGCTTTTTCGCTTCACCTGGTGGGAATTGTGTTACTGCTTTTTGCCAAGGACTACACTTCGCTTTTTATTTCAAACGTTTTTATCGGTTTGGGAAACGGTAGCGTTGAAGCTGCCTGCAATCCTCTTGTTACGGCTCTTTTCCCCGATAAAAAAACAAAGATGCTGAACCGGTTTCATGTCTGGTTCCCGGGTGGCATTGTAATCGGGAGTTTGCTTGCCTGGTTTATTATGGATCAGTTGCAGCTTCCCTGGCAAGCGCTTGTCAGCATATTATTTATTCCGCTGGCATTGTACGGATTTCTGTTTTTTGGACAAAACATTCCCGAAACAGAACGGGTTTCAACTGGTGTAACTTACAAAGAAATGATGCGGAATGTAGGGGCTCCGGTTACCATTACACTTGCAGTTATTTTCATGATACTTGTGGCAACCAACGCCGGAATTTCGGCAGCGGTTACTTCAAGTTATTCATTACCTCTGATTATTGTTGGGATAGTTGCTATTGCAATAATAGTTGAAGGCAGATTGATCAATAAAATCAGTTTGTTATTCCCGTTTATCTTTTTCTGTATGTTGCTTACAGCTTCAACAGAGCTTGGAACAACGCAGTGGATCAATGCTTTGCTTGCCAACAACGGAATCCACCCGATGATCATCCTGGCGGTAGTAACCGGTTTGATGGCAGTTGGCCGTTTCTTTGCAGGTGGTCTGATCCACAGGTTGAATCCTCCGGGAGTACTGCTCGGTTCGGCAATTTTTTCAGTTCTTGGTCTGTTCATGCTCAGCAAGGCCAATGGCGCAGCCATGACAGTTTTCTCAGCTGCTGTTTTTGCTGTTGGCGTTTGTTACTTCTGGCCGACAATGATCGGGGTTGCATCGGAATATGTACCGAAAAGCGGTGCACTGGGAATGTCGATTTTAGGAGGCGCCGGTTTTGTGGCCACTTCGATGGTGCTGCCAATTATGGGGAAATCGATCGAAACCTCCGGCCCGCAGGCAACTTTGCTAAACATGACTGTTTTGCCAATTATTTTAGTTGTTGCTTTTGTTATCCTGAATATTATTGTAAGGACTAAAAAGGCCTGATAAATAATTTTATAAGAATTAAAAGACTTCTTCCGGTTTCGGGGGAAGTCTTTTATTTGGGAATCAATGCATTCGGGCCTTCAATCATTTTCGAGCAGTCATTGTTGCAGGATTCTTACCGAAAGTTTTTGTTCCGGATCGGCTTTCACTTCTTTTTCCTGGGTCCATTTTAATAAGATATTCATTCCCAGTACATCTGGTGAAAATGTGTTGCCAGTAATTGTTGCATTTTTGCAGGCTTCAAACGAGAAAGTGAATTTCCGGTGATGGTATGGTTCAAACCGGTTGCTTCTTGTAATTGAGTTATTGGTAAAGGAAATTCCGTCAACCGACCGGGCAAAAAGAACCGGATAATCGAACGGGTGAAATTCGTTGTTTTCGATCCTGATATTTTTATGAAAAGGAGGGGTATTCTCATTCAGTTGAGGAATCTCGGGATAAACTGAAATGATTCCTTCGCAAAACTGGTACGAGCTGGTATTGCATAAATCTGTAAAAATGTTGTTCCTGATTAGTACATCTTTTACAGCGCCCGATTCGAACCAGTTGTTTGCATCGCCGGCAATGAGAATGGCACTTCCGCTCGACTCAAAAACATTGTTTTCTATCACCACTTTCCCGGGAGTTGAAACAAGCAGCCCACGCGCCCTGCAGCTTTTGAAACGGGTGTTCGTAACAAGCAGGTCGGGCGACCAGGTAAGGTTTTCCAATGCATCGTCAACTTCAAGTTCTTTTGGGATTTCGGTTTTAAAAGTGACAAGAAAATTCTCGTTGTTAAGCAGTCTGAAATTTTGAATTTCACCGGTGCCGATCGGTTTCATTGTCGAATTTTCAATAAAACTGATTTTATCACGCGAGTGCCCCCAACTCAATCCCACGCTTTGATGATGCATGAAACGACATTTCAACTGTTTGTTGCTGACGATTTCGATCACCTTTACACTTGTGCCGTGCACATTGACCGGATCGTCCATCAATCCGGCAAATTCGCAATTATTTATTGTAATTTGCCCTTTGCAGTTCGAAATCTGAATTCCGTCGTCGCCGCCGCCAAAATACCTGTTTTTTGCCTGGTTCGGAATAGCCCTGAACTGGTCGAACATCAGATCCTGGCTGAATTGTGCCAGAATTCCCAGGCCGGTTGCATGATACAGGTTTACATTTCTGACCGTGACATTCAGTGAATTCTGAATAAAGATTCCGGAATGAATACGCTCTGCGTGACGCATGATGAGGTAATTTCCGACAGCCGGCTTACGTAAAAAAGGGTAATTGATTTCGATGATTCCCGGCAGGATATTTTCGGCTAAATAATTTTCCCAGCCTCTTCCAAGACAGCCCCAGTCGCCTGTTTGCGGAACCACGAAATGCCCGTCACGGTCGAATTCCATCGTACTTTTCCATGTTTCCAGGTTATTTTTTGATGAGCCAAAAACGATTTTACCTTCTTCAATTCTGAAAGGCGCTTCTTTCAGGTCGATACTGATCCGCATCGTTTTTTCCTTTACTTCCAGAATCTGGGCCTGCGCAGTCAGTGGCTGTTCCCAGTCGATGTTAACATTCCGGAGAATAATATTTTTACAGTTGTCGAAAGTGAAAGGCTGCATCTGTTCATGAAAAATCAGGTTACTGCCATTTCCCTCGATGACAATGTTACTTTGGTTTTCAAGCAGAATGGCACAGTTGCGGGGATTAATATCGGTGGTATTCGATTCGAAATAGTTTCTTTTATTACTTTCTTCGGGATAAAAATGATACTCGCCGCGGGTAAATATAATTTTGGCAGGTTTTGCAGGATCGATTGTTTTTAAAGCTTCATTGATAAACCTGTTGCAATCTTTCTTTTTTGTATTTCTCATCCCGAAATCCTTCAGATAAATAAAGGTTGTGTCGGCTGGAATTTGCCGTAAAACAGATTTCTGACCTGACGGAACAGGAAAAAGTGCTGAAAATAGCAGAACTGCTGATAATACTGAAATAAAAAAGTAAAACTTCATTGTAAATTGAAAGACTATTTTTTGTTTTTAGCTGCGCGTTCAGCCCGGGCTTTTGCCTGTTCATCCAAAGCCTGAAGATACAATTTCAGATATTTCTGATCATTTTCGTCGCTGTCGCCATATTTTTTCCTGGTTTCGTCCAGTTTTGCATGCATCATTTTCTGAACATCGGCATATTCAGGATCATTGTAAACATTATGCATTTCATCCGGATCTTTTTCGCGGTCGTACAATTCCCATTCGTCAACATCGTAATAAAAATGAATGAGTTTATAACGTTCGGTGGCTACACCGTAATGCCGTTTTACCATGTGCACTGCCGGATATTCATAATAGGTGTAATAAACTGCATCGCGCCAGTCGCTGGTTTTACCACTGACCAGTTGCCTGAACGATTCACCCTGCATATCTTTGGGCGTTTCAATACCTGCATAATCAATTAAGGTAGGGGCAAAATCGAGGTTTTGAACCAGTTTGCCGATCACGGTACCTGGCCTGATTTCTTTTGGATATCTTATCAGAAGCGGAGTTCTGAATGATTGTTCATACATGAAACGTTTGTCGAACCATCCGTGCTCACCGAGATAAAATCCCTGGTCGGAAGTGTAAACTACAATTGTGTTTTCTTCCAGTCCGGCCTGCTTCAGATAGTCAAGTACTTCACCCACACCGTCGTCAACCGATTTTATACAGGCAAGGTAGTCTCTCATGTAACGGTTGAATTTCCATTTTGCCAATTCTATACCTTTTGGCGGATTGGCAAGAAAAGCTTCATTTTCGCTTTCGTAAGCAGCCATCCAGTTGGCACGTTGTTCAGAATTCATTCGTTTTAAATCAGAAACAAAATTGGTGCTGTCACCATTTGGATCGACAATAAATTTCATATCGTGACCCCACATCATGTCGCGGTTTATTTCCATTTCCTGCTTTTTTGCCGCAGTTCCCATTCCCGAATAATCATCAAAAAAGTTCTTTGGCAAATTGAATGTCTTGTTGTCGTATAAATTCAAATATTTTGGTGCGGGAAGCCAGTTACGGTGGGGCGCTTTCTGGTGGTACAACAAACAGAACGGTTTATTCTGATCGCGTTTGTTTTTCAGCCAGTCGAGCGCAGTTTCGGTAATAATTTCGGTGCAGTAACCTTCAATTCTTTTCTTTTCGCCGTTGATAAAAAAATCGGGATTGTAATATTGACCCTGATCCTGTAGCACCATCGAAAAATCGAAACCTTGCGGAATACCGTCGAGATGAATTTTCCCGATCATAGCCGTCTGGTATCCGTTTGCCTGTAAAATTTTCGGAAAATTAGGCTGGTCCCAGTTGAAAGGCTGCATATTATCCACTTTCCCGTTTACAAAACTGTGTTTACCGGTTAAAAGCACCGCACGGCTTGGTGCACACAGCGAATTTGTAACCGTTGCCCTTGTAAATATTGCACCTTCTTTGGCCAACCTGTCGATATTGGGTGTTTCATTTAATCCATATCCGTAAGCGCTGATTGCCTGGTAAGCATGATCATCGCTCATGATATAGATAATATTGGGCCTTGACGTTTCTTTTTTTTGAGATGAATTGCAACTTATCAGCGTTGATGCGAACAGTATTAAAAATAATAAACGGATTAAAATGTGGTTCATGGTTATGAATTTTAGTTTGAAAACGATTACAATTTTACAAAAAAGATAACTGAATTGGGGTATTAAAAGGAAATTCTTCGGTTTGCCCAGCCTTTTTTGTTGCCGGTTGATTCCGCAAAAGAGTTGTAAAGTTGCAAATCGTCGTTTACTAATTGATGTCATTATCAAATACTAACCTGTCAGTATCTTAAAATAATATTTTATGAATTTTTAAAACTTATTAAAAAATTTTAATAATTATTTGGAGTTAATTAAATATTTGCCGTAAATTGCACTGCTATTTAATTTATGAAAATAAGTTGAGATGATTTTTTCAGACAACACCAATAAACTTAAACTTAGCGGAAACGAGCTTAAGAAGTACCGGCAAAAAAAGAAAATCCTGGAACTTTTATATCAGCACGATTCCCTGTCGGGTTCGGTGCTAAGCCAGAAAATAGGTGTAAGTTTCCCGACGACACTGGCTTTACTTAATGAATTATCAAATCTTGGATTTGTTAAAGCATGGGGAACGGGGGCATCAAGTGGAGGGCGAAAGCCGGTAATGTTCAGATTATTGAACGAATCAATTTATATAATAGCCTGTGAGTTGGGCAGGTACAAAGGGAAGATTATTATATACAATGCACACAATCACCCGGTTACACCAATAATTTATTTTGAAACCTCTATCGATGATGATGAATTGGTGGATAAGATTTATGCAAATGCACAGAAGTTAATCCGGGAACATAACATAAACGAAAGCAGGATTTACGGAATTGGCCTGACCATGCCTGGTTTGATAGATGAGGTAAAAGGAATAAACTACACCATTAAAAACAGGCAGTTTGGCAATGTAAAAGAAAGACTCGAAACCAGGTTTAATAAACTGGTGTATGTTAACAACGATGCGCGGATGCAGGCATACGGCGAGTTTATTTTCGGAAAAGCAAAAGGCCATTCAAACGTTGTGATTATGAACTGGAACTGGGGAATCGGGTTAGGAATAATCATAAATGGGCAGTTATACAATGGTGCATCAGGTTTTGCGGGTGAGCTTTCGCATATCAAAATTGTGGATGACGGCGATCTGTGTATTTGCGGTAAAAGGGGCTGCCTTGAAACAATAGCTTCAACTTATGTTTTGGTTAGAAAAGCGATACAGGGAATACAATCGGAAGTGATTTCGCAACTTACAGTAAATTTCAGGGACCATTTAAATGATTTACAACCGGAAGACATAATTAATGCGGCAAAGCAAGGAGATGAATTTTCCATTTCGCTGCTGAACGAATTGGGTCTGGCACTTGGAAAAGGATTATCGCTGGTAATTCAGTTGTTAAATCCCGAAATCATTGTACTTGGAGGAATTGTTTCACAAGCCAACCGGTTTGTATTGACTCCCATCCAGCAATCGCTTAACAAATATTGTTTGGATCAACTTTCGTCAAATGTAAAAATTGTTATTTCAGATAACTGGGAACAGTCTGGATTACTGGGTGTTACGGCGATGCTATATCAGCAGTTATTCAGCGATATGAATGAGAAAAATTAATTATTTATTATTAATTAACAGCTTAAATTAAAATCTATGAGAAAAATTCTATTGATTTTTGCTTTGTGCTTTTCGCTGTTTGCCAGCGCGGTAGCACAGCAAGCGGTCACTGGTACAGTTACCGGTGAGGATGGCCTTGGTATTCCGGGGGTATCCGTTGTTCAAAAAGGGACGAGTAATGGCACGATTACCAATGTTGATGGTAATTATACCATAAAAGTTCCTTCTGACGCAGTGCTGGTTTTCTCTTTTGTAGGTATGACTACAACTGAGGAATCAGTAAACAGCAGGTCGAAAATAGATGTTGTTATGAAATCAAGCAACATTGGTATCGACGAGGTTGTTGTTACTGCGATGGGTGTTTCGAGAGAAAGAAAAGCTCTTGGATACGCCATGAGTACGATTCCTTCGATGGAATTAACCAAAGTTGCTTCAACAAACTTTGCAACAACACTTTATGGTAAGGCTCCCGGTGTAAGGGTTGCCGCAGCACCCGGCGGTGCCACCAGTGCGGTAAACATCAACATCCGTGGCGTTAACTCAATTACCGGGAAAAGCCAGCCGCTTATTGTGGTTGACGGTATGCCGATCCGCGATGGTGAAGTAAATAACTCAAACTACTGGGGTGACCAGCGTCTGCGTGGTAACGGTCTTATCGACCTTAACCCTGAAGACATTGAAAACATCTCGATTTTGAAAGGCGCTTCCGCTGCAGCACTTTACGGTTCTGAAGCTGTAAACGGTGTTGTTCTTATCACAACAAAAAGCGGTAAAGGTACAAAGGGCTTTAAAGTTGATGTTGTAACCAATGTTTCGGTTGACAATGTGGCTTATCTTCCTGAATACCAGGATAAATATGGCCCTGGTTATCCTACATTCATAGCAAATGCAGGTCAGGATGCTGATGGATGGTTATGGTACGATACGAATGGTGACGGAGTAAAAGAAACCCGTGGTCATATCGGTACAAACCTCAATTTCGGACCTGCTTTCGATGGAACAACGCAGGTTATGGCATGGGATGGTATTGTCAGGACTTGGTCGGCACAGAAGGATTCTTATGCTTCACTTTTCCAGTCGGCTGTAAGTTCAAATATCTCTGCTGCAGTTTCAATGGGTGGTGAAAATGCAACTTCAAGGTTATCAGTGACAAGACAGGATAATGAAGGCGTAAGTTTAAATTCAAAAAACGAAAGAAATATTGCCAACCTTAATTCAACATTCAATCTTGGTAAAAAATACACCATCGATTTTATTGTCAACTTTATTAACCAGAAAACATATAATCGTCCGTATTCGGTTGACAGGTTGTGGAATAACTTTGGCGGTATGATGACCAGGTTTGACAATGGTGAATGGTATTTCCCGAAATATAAAACCAGCAAAGGTTATAAATATGTAACAGGTACAAACCAGAGTTTAACTCCGGATGAAAATCTTAAATATCCGGGATACAGGGCTGATGTTCTTGATTATCTCTGGAATGTGAACGAAGTTCAGTTAGACGAATACAGCAACCGTGTTATTGGAAACTTGACAAATACCTGGCAAATAACAAAAGACCTGAAACTGAGGGGCAGGATTGCAACAGATTTCACTTCTGAAAAAACAGAAAATGCAAATCCAAACACAATCCCGCTGGCATTCGGAAATTCAGGGGGTTTCAGTCTTGCTTCGTACCAGGATAATATTCTTTATGGCGATATCATGGCTACGTATTCAACAAAAATTACAGAGCAAATTACACTGGGTGCCAATGCCGGTTATACTGCACAGCAACAAAAAGTTCAGAGACTTAGCGTAAGCACAAACGGTGGTTTAAGCACCGAAAACATGTACGACATTTCTGCTTCTGTTAATACACCAACAGGCAGCAGTTCGCGTAGTTCATTGGTAAAAGATGCTTTCTTTGGTACTTTGAATTTCGATTACAGCGGATTCTTCTTTATTGAAGGTACTGTGCGCCGTGACCGTACTTCCACAATGAATCCTGAAAACAACGCTTTTGTATATCCTTCGGTAAACTCCAGTTTCCTGTTCAGTGAAGCATTTGACATGCCATCCTGGATTGATTACGGTAAACTGCGCGCTTCATGGGGTATCGTAGGTAATTATCCTGATATTTACAGCGCCAATATTGCATACAACCAGGGTACCATGGGAGTTCAGGCTGTTGGTGGAAAACCTGTACTTTATACAACTATTCCCACAAATATGGGTAATGACGGAATCCGTCCTGAAGAAAAACATGAATACGAATTTGGAGTTGAAATGAATTTTTTTAAAAACAGGCTTGGATTGGATCTTTCGTACTATAATGCTCAGATTATTGACCAGATACTGCCACTAACAACAGCTATATCAACAGGTGCCAGCTCTGTGCTTACCAATATCGGTACTTTAAGAAACTCTGGTTTTGAAGGTTCTTTAAGAGGTGTTCCGGTTAAAACAAAAGACTTTATGTGGGAAGCTACACTGAACTTTGCACGTTACAAAAACGTTGTTGAAAAACTTACCGATGGCTCCAATGAATTGTTACACGCTGATTATGATGGTGGCGCTGCACAATTAAGGTCGGTTGTTGGTGACCCGATGGGCGATCTTTATGTTCACCCGGTATTAAAACATGAAAACGGCGGAATGATTGTTGATCCGAGTGGACTTTACACAGTTGATGCAAATACATGGATAAAAGCGGGAAATACTATGCCAAAAGCTACTGGTGGTTTCCTTAATACATTTACATACAAGTCCATTTCGCTCGATGCAACAATCGATTACCGATTTGGTGGAGTAATCATGCCGACAGCAATCAACTGGATGATCAGCCGTGGTTTGCTCACCGATGCTCTTGATAAAAGAGATGAGGCAAGCGGTGGTTTGGCATATTATGTTGATGCAAATGATGTAAAAGTACTTGCCACTTCTACCACCGGACCTAATGGTGAGAAGGTATATCACGACGGTCGCATCCTTGACGGTGTTAAAGCGGATGGCTCGAAAAATGATTATGTTGTTTCATCTGCAGAATATTACTGGATCACATACAACTGGGGTGGTCCGCAATACAGTCCGAATACCCGTTACGAACTTTTCGTAAAAGAAAACAGCTACATCAAAATGAGGGAACTTGTACTTCGTTACTCTTTACCAAAAAGTTGGGTACAAAAGATCGGTTTTTCAAATCTCGAGATCTCAGCTTTTGGACGTAACCTGTTCTTCTTTTACAAGACTATCGACCACATGGATCCTGAACAGGCAACAGCAGGTTCAAGATGGTTCCAGACTGTTAACAATGTGGGTACAAACCCATCAACCAGAACTTTTGGTGGTTCTTTGAGGTTTAGTTTTTAATTGAAAATAAAATAAAGAATACTGATATGAAGAAAATATTTTTAATCTTAATTTCAGCAATGTTGGTTTTTACAGCATGTAATAAAACCGATTTTGAAGAAGCATATCCGGATCCGTCAAAAATCTCGGTTTCCACCGTTGAAAAACAGTTTTCCGGAATGATTTATACAAACAGGGATTATGTGGTTCCCAGTTACTGGAACTATTTCGTAATTTACAGGATCACTGCAAACAGATATACCCAATCCACAGGATGGGTAAATGCAACTAATCAGTATGTACCTGGCAGTGGTGCGGTAAACGACAGATGGAATAACTTTTACAGCTTCTATTCTCAATACAGGCAAATGCAAAATATTTATGATGCTTTGTCGGATGAGGAAAAAACCGAACGCCGTATTTATATGATTGCAGCTACTATTTATGTTTACGATGCCACACAGAAAGTGGTTGATTTACATGGTGATATTCCATGGTCAGAAGCCGGAAAGATTATCGCTAATGGTGGCGATTACAATGCATCTTTACCTAAATACGATAAGGCAGAAGAAATTTACACCAAAATGCTTGATGACCTGAAAGCTTTTGCCGATGAACTGAATACCATTAATGTCCCGTCAGGAATCCTTACCGGTTTCAAAACCCAGGATATTATAAATAAGGGAGACTTAACCAAGTGGAAGAAATATTGCAATTCTCTGAGGTTAAGAATGTTGACCCGTGTTTCAGGATCTTCCGCATTTCAATCGAGAGCTGCCACCGAAATAAGTTCAATTCTGAATAATCCATCGGCGTACCCGATTGTTGGAAGTAACAGCGAAAACATCCAGATTGCAGTTTACGATTTGAACACACCGATTAATTCAAAAGGATTCAGAACCGGCCTTGAAGACTGGGACGGTAACCTTGCAGGTAAGGCAATTATCGATTTTATGAAGTTAAACAGCGACCCGAGATTAAAAGTAATGTTCCAACCGGGCGATTCAGCAAAAGGCGATTTCTTTGGTTTAGATCCACTGGCAACATCAGGTGATCAGAACGCAGCTATTCTTACAAACACTATTTCGAGGTACAATTGGTCAACAACCAGCCGTAATGAATATTTCCCCGGTGTTCTGATGAATGCTTCTGAAGCACAATTCCTTGCTGCCGAAGGCCTTCTGAATGCCGGTAATGATACCAAGGCAAAAGAAGCTTACGAAGCAGGAATCACCAATTCAATAAAGAATTATTTCCTCTACCGTTCAGTAAGTAACAATGCCGATTCAGGTCCGGTAACTGCACCAACCGATGCAGAGATTGCAGCTTATCTTGCACAAAACGGAATTAACTGGGACAATGCAACATCAAAACAAGCGAAACTTGCTTTGATCGCAATGCAGAAATGGGTCGATTTCAGTGTCATTCAACCACTTGATAACTGGGCAGAAGTAAGACGTTTGAATGTTCCGCAGCTTAATTTCTGGGTCGATAGTGCAGATCCGCAGCAGAAAGTACCGCCTACCCGCTGGCAGTATCCTGACAATGAAAAAACTTACAATAAGGAAAATTACAATGCTGTAAGCGGTAACGATAAAATCAGTAACAAGATTTTCTGGGATTTGAATTAAGATCATCCCGTGAATATCAAAACTGGTAAGTAAAACCTTGGTCTTTAATATAAAAAAGATGCTGCCCCGATAATGATCTTACGATCTGAAAGGGCGGCTCTTTTTATTTTTCGTTTAAAAACATTTACAATTGATTGAGGCGAAATTTGATTTGACCTGTAATATGTTTAAACGGTTGACAAGGGAAACACTTTAATAAACAATATGAAAAACCTGAAAGCATAAACTTCGGTAAACAATTTTGCAGAAAAAATGGAATAACCGGTTTAACATTCTGAATGTTAATGATATTTTAAAAAAGAAAAGTTTTAGTTTTTTTTCATAGGAATAGTTAGATTATTTAAAGGGCAGCAAATTTCGGCTGCCCTTTATTTGTTTCTAAATATCAAATAATTACTTTTAACTCAATAATTCTAAACTTAACCTGAAATTATGAAAAATCTGTTTTTACTGTTAATTGCGTTTTTTGTATTTGGTTGTCAACCCAAAACGTCTGAAAAATTTGTGGTTTTCAGGGGAACCAACCTGGCTCACTGGCTTTCGCAAAGCGATGCGAGAGGGACTGAACGGGAACAATTTATCACAAAAGAAGATATTGCTGCAGTAGCCGGAATGGGATTCGATCATGTTCGTTTGCCTATCGATGAAGAACAAATGTGGGATACTGCCGGGGTTCGTTATGATGATGCTTTCCGGTTAATGACAAACTGTATCGACTGGTGCGCCGAAAACAAACTTCGCGTAATTGTCGATCTTCATATTTTGCGTTCGCATCATTTTAATGCCGCGGTAAAACCTTTGTGGACAGAACCGGCCGAACAGGAAAAATTTTACAATTTCTGGCGCGATTTGTCCAAAGCACTTTCGAAATATCCGAATTCGCTGGTGGCTTACGAACTGATGAACGAAGCAGTTGCCGACGATCCTGAATTATGGAACAATCTGATTGCAAATGCAGTTAATGCGATTCGGGCATTGGAACCTGAAAGGACAATTGTGATCGGCTCGAACAAATGGCAGCAGGTTCAGACTTTTGATGTTTTGAAAGTTCCGCAGAATGATAAAAATATCCTTCTGAGTTTTCATTTTTACGAACCTTTTTTACTCACACACTGGCATGCAGGATGGACAAATCAGAAGAATTACACCGGTCCGGTTCATTATCCCGATACCATTCTCACTCAACGGGAATTCGATGCTTTACCTGAAGAAATGAAGGAACCCGCAACAAGGTGGGTTGGCAAAGTTTTCAATAAAGCATGGATTCTTGAACAATGGCAAAAACCAATTCAAAAATCAAAAGAACTTGGCTTACCATTGTATTGCGGCGAATTTGGGATTATTACCGGACCACCACAGGAAGACATGAAACGCTGGTACCAGGACATGGTCGATCTGTTTGAAGAAAACGGAATTGGTTATGCAAACTGGAATTACAAGAGCGGAAGTTTTGGCCTGATTGATGATGAAGGTAAACGCAGGGAGGATTTTATTAAAATCATGTCAGGGAATTAAAGATATTGCGATTCCGCAATTCGGAAAAATTGAGCAAATCAGTTTTGTCGATTAGATTGTTTTCTGAGCTAAAAACTTAATAAGCAGATATATGAAAAAATCGTTTGTTCTCCTTCTGTTGATTTTTGTCGCAGCCGGTTTAACCGCCCAGGAGAAACCAAAAAAACAAGGATGGAAATTAAGTGGATTGCTTCCGACGGTCAGTTTCGATTCTGACCTTGGATTTCAGTATGGTGGTTTGATCGATGTCAGTGATTACGGGGATGGGAACCGTTTCCCGACTCCCGATCATCATTTGTATCTTGAAATATCGAGATATACCAAGGGAAGTGGAATTAACCGTTTCTATTATGATTCCGACAAACTGATCAAAGGAATAATGGTGATGGCCGATTTAAGCTATTTGTCGGATATGGCGTATGATTTTTATGGATTCAATGGTTACGACGCTGTTTATAATAAAGATTGGACTGACGATTCGCAGCCTTCCGAAATTTATAAATCGAGGTTGTTTTATAAATACGACAGGAAAATGTTCAGGTTTAAAACCGATTTTCAGGGAAAACTGTCAGGAGAACATCTGCGTTGGTCGTCGGGTCTCACATTGTACAATTTCAAAATAGGTTCACTCAATCTTGAAAAATTGAACAAAGGTAAAAATGAGGAAGATAAACTGCCCGATATCCCTGTTTTGTATGATAAATATGTAGAGTGGGGGATTATTCCTGCAAATGAAGCAGATGGTGGTTTTGTGACTGCCATTAAAGGAGGCCTGGTTTACGATACCCGCGATTTTACCAAAAGCCCCTCGAAAGGAATCTGGACTGAAGCAGTTATTGAAGGCGCTCCCGAATTTTTAGGGTCTGAAAGTTCATTCCTGAAATTAAGCCTGACTCACCGCCAGTATTTTTCAATTGTTCAGAAACGGCTGGTTTTGGCATACCGGCTGAATTATCAGACTACAATTGCCGGGCACACTCCTTTTTATTACCAGACACAGGTACTTACTTCTGAATTGAGGGCAGCAATGTCGGAAGGTCTCGGGGGAGCCAGCAGTTTGAGGGGTATTCTCAGAAACAGGATTGTCGGCGATGGTTATTTTCTGGGAAACATTGAAGCACGCTGGAGATTTGCCAATTTTAAAATCGGAAACAATAATTTCTACACAGGACTGATCGGATACACCGATTTTGGCCGTGTTGTCAATAAAATGAATGTTAATACAGAAAATGTAACTGATACTGCTGATTATTTTGAGACCGGCGCCGAAAAACTGCATTTTTCGTACGGCGGCGGATTACGGGTTGCCATGAACGAAACCTTTATTTTACGGGTTGATTACGGGCTTGCCAACGATTCGCGCGATGGCAAATCGGGCATGTACATCGGGCTGAATTATCTGTTTTAAGATCGATGCAGAAATTTTATAACTAATAAAACCATAAAGTATGAAACGAAATTATTTCTCTCTGTTTATTCTGTTTGCTTTTATTTTTTCTCAGTTTTCGTGTACTCAACAAGGTAAAAACAACCTGGCCGAAAAGAACGGTCTGTCTTCCGATTCACTGGAACTGGCGTGTACAAATCTTCAGAAATTTATCGACGATGGTAAACTCGCAGGTATTTCGGCGATGGTGGTTAAAAACAATGAAACCGTTCTGATGCGTAATTTCGGATTTGCCGATATTGAAAATAAGAAACCGGTTGAAGACAATACGATATTCAGGATTTATTCGATGACCAAGCCGATTACTACCGCAGGTTTGATGACCTTGTACGACGAAGGAAAATTCCAGCTCGATGACGAAGTGGCCAAATACATTCCTGAATTCGAAAATACAATGGTTTATAATCCTGAAACCAAATCGCTTGAACCTCAGGTTCACAAGATGACAATCAGGCATTTACTTACTCATACATCGGGTTTAACTTACGGCTGGGATCAGAAAGCTTACGTCGATTCGCTTTATCGTGCTGAAAAAGCAAGTGGGTGGGATGCCCCGCTGGCCGACAAAATTAAAATACTGGCCAAAATCCCTTTAAAACATCAACCCGGAACTACTTACGAATACAGTGTTTCGATAGATGTAGCCGGATATTTATGCGAAGTTTTATCGGGAATGCCACTTGATGAATTTCTGAAAACCCGGATTTTTGATCCTTTAAAAATGGATGATACAGGTTTTTATGTGCCTGAAGAAAAACAATCAAGATTGTCGTTACTTTACAACAAAGGACAGGATGGAAAATTAAAAGGACCGGATAAAGCCGCCGAAGATAATTTCAGGAAAAAGCCTGTTCTTTTTTCCGGAGGTGGAGGTTTGGTATCGACAATTGGCGATTATTCAAGGTTTGGTCGGATGCTTGTGAATGGTGGCGAACTCGACAGTGTGAGGATTTTAAAAGAAACCACGGTGAAAATGATCATGTCCGACCAGTTGCCCGAAGGCGTGAATTACAATAACGGCGGTGGTTACGGTCTTGGAGGATCGGTTGATAAACAAAATGGAAGATATGGCTGGAGCGGGGCTGCTTCAACGCATTTTGTCGCTGACCCTGTAAACAAAATGGTGATCCTGGCTTTTACACAACTGATGCCCTTCGATATCAGTTATGCTATCGGGTTTGTTGATAATGTAGAAAGAGCGGTGAAAAAACAGAATTAAAATATTATTTGCTGAAAAACAGACCCGCCGGATTTAACGGCGGGTTTTTTGTTTTACAAAATCCTGTTTTGGATTTTTTATAATAAGGGAGTAATTCAATCGAAAAAAAATGGTTTTTCAATTTCCATTCACCTAACTTTGAAAGAAATTCAAAAATCAAATATCATGAAAACAAGGAATTTACTGCTCATTATAACTATGGCGCTCTTTTTCTCGGGATGTGTTATCTGGTCATTCTACCCGCTTTACACCGAAAAAGACCTTTTTGAAAATGATATTCTATTAGGTTCATGGACAGACTCAGACAGTTTGCAATGGAAATTTGAACATCCTGAGATTGGAAATCCTAAAAAAATTGACAAAAAAACATACAAATTGTATTTAACCGATTTTGATAAAAGAGAAACAATTTACGATGTCAATATCATTCAGCTTAAAGGAATTTACTTTTTGGATTTTTATATTTCAGATATCGGTGGAATGAACAAATCTGATTCAAGCAAAGATTTGAATTACTGGACTCTGCATGTTATTCCCGTACATACTTTTGCGAAGTTAACAGCCACAGATAATAGTTTACAGATTAACTGGTTCGACGGAGATTGGCTAAAAGAGCAGATTAAGGCCAAAAAAATTAAAATTTGGCACGAATTAAATGACGATAATCTGCTGCTAACCGCAAAACCTGCCGATCTGCAAAAACTGGTCAGTAAATATGCAAATAGTGAGGACGCTTTTAAAGATGGCTTATCTGTTACGCTTGTAAAAAAGTAACCGGATGATATTAAAGCATTGATTTAATGTAGTATAGATGCCACAATTATTCCGAGGTAAGTACCAAAAGCGTATCCCAGGATTCCAATAGTCAGTCCTGTAATAATAATATCCTTGTTTTTAAGGGCGCCTGCTACCGGCGGTACAAACGGCGGAGAATAAGTGAGAGCCGTAATTGAAATGATTGTTGTGTCGGCGTCGAGGTGAAAAATGGAGGCAAGCCCGACATGGATAGCGATTGAACCGAAAACCACCCAGAAGACAAAAATGAACAGTTGCAGAAATTCAATCTGGAACATATTCCTCAGATCGGCCATCGACGAAACAGCAAGCGAAAAAATAATAATCAGGTACATGCCAAGCTGAAAACTGTTGCGTAATTTATTAATTGGTTTCCATAACGAACCGGCTAATCCTAAAGTTGTAATGGTTAAGATGGCTACTATCGTGTTGTTGGGCTTTTGTACCAGCATGCTCAAGCCACCGCCAATAGCCACTATTAATAGTGAAACTCCAAATGCTTTAAATAAATCGGGTATTGAGTTTCGTTTAAAAAGATGGTCAAAATTTTCCATTTCCTGTTCTTCATCGTTTAAATGAAGTCTGTTTTCAGCTTTGTGTACCACCTGGAATTTAGGCAGAAAAATATGAAATACGCGTTGTGCGATTGTCATGAGGAAAATCAGGCATAAAGAGCCAACAATCAGGTCGTACGTATGAGTAAGAATAAAAACATTCGGATCGACATTCAGTGCTGTACCAATAGCAGCAAGGTTTGGTGTTCCGCCGGTGTACACCCCGACAAGCATGCCCGAAACTTTCCATCCCTCGGGAATGGCATGTCCCCAAAAATAAAATCCGCTGAATATCGCCACAAGGAGCGAAAATACTGCCAGAACCATTGATAAAACTCCGCTCTTTGCCAGTTTTAACCATTTGCGCATATCAAGCGAAAAAACAAGTAAAGGGATGGCAATAAGTATAACGATTGTCATTGTTAAATCCTGCATATTAGCGATTTGATTAGCAGTATAATCGGAAGCTGTAATTTGTGAAGTGTCGAGGTATTTTTGAATTTCGGACTGTGGCAAAAAGGTGCGCGCCCCAAGTAGTTTCCTTAATCCGGGGCCTGGTTTTGGCAAAATACCGATATTACCTATAATCAATCCTGACAGATAAGCCAATACAACTGTTCCCAAACGGTTCAGAAAACTTGATCTTTTGGTGAGGTAAATCAGAAATGCCGGGGCAAACAAGTAAAAAACAACCAGAGAAACAGTTATCCACATAATTCAAAAGTTTGTTCAGTCAGAACAAACATAAACAAAATTTTTTTATTTCATTGAAGGGAAGATTTTTGGGTACTCGTTGTCAGAACAAAAAAAAGGCACAATCGCAAAATGATCGTGCCTCAGAAATTTTAAATATTATTTTCAGAATTTAAATCCCACGGTAAAAAGAACATCATTTTTTACGGTTTTAAATGAAGCTGCCTCGGGAGCCGGGTAATTTTCGGACACAGGTATCGGATATGGATAATCGTAATCATCAAGTTTCGAATAACGGTAGGTCAAATCAGCAAAAAACAAACCTGTACGATAGCCAATACCTGTGGCATATACCAGCATATTTGCATCTGCATTCAATTGTTTTGTGCCAAACGCAACATCCTTGTACCCTGAACCGTGATATTCAAAACCACCGCGTACACTTATATTGTTTGTGGCCATCAGTTCGCCGCCAATCCTTAAATTACCCGAAGTTTTGTAAGCTTCTGATACATCAGTGTTTTCGTTATAAAAATCGTAGCCGTCGCCTCCTTGACTTAACTTTGCCTTTGCATAGTTTACAAGTTCATAATCGGCACTGATCAATCCTTTTTTCCCAATAACGTAAGCTCCGCTGAAAGTGGTGCGCATCGGGGTATGAAGATGATAATCGTATTCGTTGTATGGTGAATATTCTGAGTAGGTATCTCTGCCATCACTGTAAGTGATATCAGAATACATCGAAGTATTGAAATTATCGTGCAAATGATAATAGGTCGGTGTATGTATCGAAATACCCAATCTTAACTGATTCACTGGTTTGTAGATTACGCCGAACTTAAAATTGTGACCGACACCATACGTATTGAAGTAATTGTTAAAGGTGAAATTATTAAAATACGATATGTTATTGTTATCGTCGTTTTCGTAAATGGTAGTTCCTTCACTGTAATAAACATCGTTTATTCCCCAGGCCATTCCCACATAAAGTTTATGATTAAAATTCAATCCCAATACAAATGAATATTCATCTATCGAGCCATTTTTTGAATAAGTTTTTCTCTGACTTTGTCCGTAACCGGCATCCTGCAAATCCGACCAGTATTCTTTATTGTTTTCGTCATACAGAAGCATATCCGTCTTCCATGCAAGCTCTTCATAATAATCGCTCCAGATTCCGCGGTTTGCCCTGTCGGCAAAATAATCCATGTACGAACCGTTGAGATTATATCCCTGTATAATTGAATTGCTGTTGAAATCCTTTAACCTGTTGTATCCGGCTCCAAGATTTACGCTTACAATCCCGGCTTCGTTTGTTTTTGCTACAGGAATAGTATAAACATAACTCATATTATTAAGCGAAAATTTGTAATCGCTTTCTTCCCTCCCGGTGCCAAGATAATTACTTTCAACTCTTGTACTCATCGAAATGGGTGTGATAGTCAATTCACTTGAACGGTACAATCCGATTCCGGCCGGATTAATACTTGCTGAAGTAAAATCACCGCCAAGCGCTCCAAAGGCATTTCCCATTGCTCCTGCCCTTGCAGTTCCCTGAACCTGTATATTTGAATATCTCAGGGCATCAGCCAGATCCTGGGCTTGTATCAGAAAAGACACGAAAAAAAAGACTGTGAACAGAAAAATAATCTTTTTCATGGCAATTGTTTTTTTGTTGTACAAATATTATGTTTTTCCCGAATGTTATCTCCGTCCGGAATTTGATGAACCACCTCCTGAAGAACGTCCGCCGCCTCCTCCGGAAAATCCACCTCCTGAACTTCCGCCGGAAAATCCACCACCACCGCTTGATCTGCTTGGCGAATATGAACCGCTGCTTCCGCTGCTGTTGTAACTACCGCTGGGTGCAGAACTGCCCCTGTTGTAACCCGAACCAGAGGAAGGTGCACTGTAGCTTCTTGAATAGCTGCCTGTTCCCGAACTTCTGTTGTAAGTTGAACTCGACCTGTAAGCCTGATTATAACTTGAAGCAGATTTTGGTTGAGAGTACCCTGAATTACTGCTGTTTACAGAACTTTTATTTGCAATTCTGGGCTGTGTAGCTGCCGTTGATGAAGTGCCGGGCCGTGTATAACTTCTGGTCTGGGTGCTGATTCCCGGCCGGGTGTAGCTTTGGCTCCTGACTGAACCTGCACGGTTATCGATGCCGGAAGCACGTGTATTTATACCGCTTTCAGTTGTCCTTCTTTTTTCAGTGAGAACATTGGAATTAGGAGTACCCGATTTGGTTGTAAAACCGTTTTCTCCTGTCGGATTGCGCCGGTTGGAATAAGATGATGTACTTCTTCCTGTACCCGTCTCATCCGTTATACCAGTTGTTGCACTTTTATTTCTGCCCTGATTATTTTGAGCAACAGTTGCTGCATTACCTCTTTCATTCCGATCTACATTTGTTCCGCCCGATCTTCTTTGTCCGTACTGATACTCACCGCTTGTGTAAACCGGATACATCGGGTATCCCGGGTAATATGGTGGATAATATCCCGGATAATATGGAGGGTAATATCCCCATCCATACCCTGGGTAACCCCAACCGTATCCTGGGTATCCCCAACCGTAATAAGGATATCCCCATCCCCACGACCACGACAAGGACCAACCCCACGGATTGTAATAGTAAGGATCGTAATACCCCCAGCTATCCCAGTAAAACGGATCATAGAAGTAAGGATCATGAAAACGGTAAATACGGTAAGCGTAATCAACATCATCATCGTTATAATAATTGTTTATTACATACTGCATTTCATCATCGTTATAATAAACTGTTGTATCACTGCCTTCAAGACCAGATTGTTCTACATTATATTGAAGTGCGTTTGCATCGTTTTCCGTTCCGTTAAAAATGTAATTATTCATCACATTATTACCTTCATCGTTTTTGCTTATCTCGCTGATAATAAGTTTATTGTCCGATTTTTCTTTGGCCGGTTTGGCTGCAGTTTCTTTAGAAACAACAACGGGTGGAGGTACATCTCCCGGATTGAAATAAATGTCGTCGGTATTTGGACTGGAAACGTAACTTCCAGTAGAACAGGCGCTCATCAGAATCGCCAACATTCCTAAATATGTTAATTTTGATTTCATAACCGCTCCTCCGTTATATTTTATATCAATAATAATTACTTTATTTGTAAACTCAAAATCATGTTAATTTTATCAAAATCTGTACCAAATTGTAAGTAATGGCAAAGGAATTAACGTCAAGAAGTGAAAACTACTCACAGTGGTATCAGGATCTGGTTATTAAGGCAGACCTGGCCGAAAATTCAGCCGTAAGAGGTTGTATGGTTATTAAACCTTATGGATATGCAATCTGGGAGAAAATGCAGGCTGAACTTGACCGGATGTTTAAAGAAACCGGGCACGTAAACGCATATTTTCCGCTGTTCATACCTAAATCGTTTTTTAGTAAAGAGGCAAGCCATGTTGAAGGTTTTGCAAAAGAATGTGCAGTTGTAACTCATTACCGGTTGAAGCATGATGATGATAACGGTGGGATAATTGTGGACCCGGAAGCAAAACTGGAGGAAGAACTGGTCATCCGCCCGACTTCTGAAACCATCATCTGGAACACCTATAAAAACTGGATTCAGTCGTATCGCGATTTACCTATTTTAATTAACCAGTGGGCAAATGTTGTACGATGGGAAATGCGTACACGTCTGTTTTTACGTACTGCTGAATTTTTGTGGCAGGAGGGTCACACTGCCCACGAAACAATGCAGGAAGCAATTGAAGAAACCGAAAAAATTATAAATGTTTACGCCGATTTTGCTGAAAATTTTATGGCTTTGCCTGTAATTAAAGGAATAAAATCGGCCAATGAAAGATTTGCAGGAGCAGTTGAAACCTATTCAATTGAGGCGCTGATGCAGGATGGAAAAGCGCTCCAGTCGGGAACGTCTCACTTTCTTGGTCAGAATTTTGCCAAAGCTTTCGATGTTACATTTTCGGGCCGTGATGGAAAAGAAGACTTTGTATGGGCCACATCATGGGGAGTTTCCACAAGATTGATGGGAGCCCTGGTGATGGCACATTCGGATGATAACGGACTTGTTCTTCCACCGAAACTGGCGCCTTACCAGGTAATTATTGTGCCTATTTACCAGAAAATCGAACAACTGGCATCCATCTCTGAAAAGGTGAAGGGAATTATAGCAAAGCTGAAAGCAAAAGGAATTTCAGTAAAATACGATGATAACGACAATAAAAAACCGGGTTGGAAATTTGCTGAGTACGAATTGAAGGGTGTTCCGGTTCGTTTGGCAATGGGGCCACGCGATCTTGAAAACGGAACTGTTGAAATTGCCCGTCGCGACACCTTGCAGAAGAATATCGTTCCTGTTGACGGAGTTGAAAATTATGTGGAAAACCTCCTCGACGACATCCAAAAAAATATTTTTAATAAAGCTTTGGAATTTCGCAGACAAAATACGTTGAAGGTCGATACCTGGGACGAATTTAAGGAAGCCCTGAAAAAAGGAGGATTTATTCTGGCTCACTGGGACGGAACCACTGAAACTGAGGAAATGATTAAAGCCGAAACAAAAGCCACAATTCGCTGTTTACCCCTTGAATATGAAGAAGAGGAAGGATTGTGTGTTTATTCAGGTAAACCTTCAAAAAGAAGGGTACTGTTTGCACTTGCTTATTAGCAGTTGTGAAAATATTTCAGAAAAGCAGCTCAATTGGGCTGCTTTCTTTTTATAATGCAATTTGCTTTGCGTATTTTTAACCTTCATTTTTGCTGTTTTCGAAACATATAAAATAAATAAACCGGATCAATAACACTAAATTAAACTGAAATGACAGAAAAAGAAGTCAGGGATTCGCTGATTGAAGCATTCGTGATAAAATCGACAGTTAAGCAGAAAGCTTATGAAAATACGTTGCAGACTTTTTATATCCTGAATAAAGTGCTGAAACAACTGGAAGAGACCTATTTATCGAAATTAAAAGATGAAGTTCCGACCGTTGTTTTACCTGTTTACAAAGAACGCGGGCCGTTTGAAGCCGAATTTAAAATCGGGGTCGATCTGCTTATTTTCAGTATGCACTCCAATGTTTTTGAATTCGATGACAAGCATCCGGTCTGGAAGACCGCTTATTTAAAGGAAGATCCGCTTCGTTCGTATTGCGGAATAATAAACATTTACAATTTTCTGTACGATTCGTTTAAATACAACCGTGTTAACGATCTCGGATACCTGGTTGCTCGGATTTTCATAAACAAGGACAACCATTTCTTTGTCGAAGGAAAACGCCAGGCTGACGAACTGGTTAAAGATTTTGCATTGGATGCGATTTCGCCGGGAGTTTTGCGGCAGATCATCGAAACTGCCATTCAATATTGCATTGAATTCGACCTGCTTGCGCCACTTTACGACCAGGTTAAAATTGCCACAGTCGATCAGATGAACCAGAAAATGAGCTTTTCAAAAATGATTACAGGAAAACGACTGGGATTTGGTTTTAATTCAGATGATGTTTAATTTGAAATTTCTGAACATCAGGTTTATGATTACAAAGTGATTCCCGATAGATTACAAATGAACATGGAAAAAGTAGTCGAAAGATTTATAAGATACGCAAAGGAACACACCACTTCCGATCCGGAAAGCAAGACTTATCCGAGTTCTGAACGGCAAATGGTTTTTATGCGAAAACTGGTTGACGAGCTTAAAAAAATTGGCTTGGATGAAGTTGAACTTGATGAATATGGTTACGTAATGGCAACCATTCCGGCAAACAATGGCAATGTAAATGGGCCGGTTGTCGGTTTTATTGCGCATGTCGATACAAGTCCCGATTTCTCAGGCGAAGGCGTTAATCCTCAGATAATCAGGAAGTACGATGGAAAGGCTGTGAAACTGAAAAATAATGTGATTATCGATCCTGACGAATTTCCGGAAATTCTGAATTACACAGGTCAGTCGCTGATCACTTCCGATGGAACAACATTACTGGGAGCTGACGACAAAGCCGGAATGGCGGAAATTGTAACCGCAGCTGATATTTTGAATAATTCGGATAAAATAAAACACGGCAAAATCAGGATTGCATTCACTCCCGATGAAGAAATCGGCAAAGGAACCGATCATTTCGACGTAAAAAAATTAGGGGCCGATTTCGCTTACACTCTCGATGGTGGTGAAATTGGCGAACTTGAATTCGAAAATTTTAACGCGGCAGGTGCAAAAATCAGGATCAGCGGCAGAAGCGTTCATCCAGGGGCGGCTAAAAATAAAATGATCAATGCCAGCCTGGTTGCTCACCAGATCGTTGGAATGCTGCCGCCGGACCAGCGTCCCGAACATACCGAGAAATATGAAGGATTTTTCCATCTCACTTCTTTCAATGGAAATGTAGAAGTAGCAGAAATTCAATATATTATCCGCGATCACGACTTTGATAAATTTGAAGAAAAAAAGAAATTGCTCAGGGAAATTGTGCAGCATGTAAATTTTCAGTATGGAAAAAACCTGGCTGAAATCGAAATAAAAGACCAGTATTTTAACATGCGTCAGAAAATTGAGCCGGTGATGCATGTGGTTGAAATTGCAAAACAAGCCATGTTACAGGCAGGCGTTGAGCCAAAAATAAAGGCCATTCGCGGAGGAACCGACGGGGCCCGGCTTTCTTACGAAGGATTGCCCTGTCCGAATATTTTTGCCGGTGGCCTCAATTTCCATGGACCTTTCGAATTTATTCCTGTTCCATCAATGGTTAAAGCTGTTGAAGTGATTTTGAATATTTCGCAAATGGTTGAAAAAATGACAAAGTGATGCTTGAAAGCTTTCTGGAAAATGTAAAGAAAAAAAAACTTTTTGAACCTCATCAGAAAGTTTTACTGGCTGTCAGTGGTGGCATCGACAGCATGGTAATGCTTTATCTTTTCGAAAAATCGGGATTCGATTACGGAATCGTGCATTGTAATTTTCAACTTCGCGGTGAAGATTCAGACAAAGATGAAGAATTTGTAAAAAAGCAGGTTTTGATTCACGGAGTTCCCTCTTTTTTCAAACGATTTGATACTGAAGAATATGCTCAGATCAATGGAATTTCGATCGAAATGGCTGCACGCGAACTCAGGTATGAATATTTTGAAAAAATTCGATTTGAAAATAATTTCGTTTTTATTGCAACAGCTCATCATTCCGATGATCTGATCGAAACTTTTTTTCTGAACCTGACGCGAAAAACAGGAATAAAGGGACTGACCGGGATTAAGGATAAATCAGGTAAAATCATCAGACCGATGTTATTTACCAGCCGGCATGAAATTGAAGCGTTTGCAGCAGAAAATTACATCGAATTTCGCGAAGATTCCACAAACAGCGAAGTGGTTTATCAGCGTAACTTCCTCAGGCATAATGTAATTCCTCAATTTTCAAAATTAAATCCATCGTTTAAGAAAAATATTCTTGCCAGCATCGAAAATCTGAAAGATGCCGAAACGGTTTATTCGGGATATTTTGAAATAGAAAAGCATAAAGTGTTGGAATACAATGGCGATTCGGTGATAATTGATGTTGAAAAGCTACAGAATTCTGAATATCCACGGTTACTTCTTTTCGAAATTCTGGTTGATTTTGGTTTTAATCCGACGGTGGTTGATGAAGTGTATTCGGGTCTGGAGGCTGAATCGGGAAAACAGTATTTTTCGAAAACCCACCGGATTGTAAAAGATCGCGGAAAGATCCATGTAACGCCGGTTACAGAAAAAGAAAACCGTATTTTTTATATCGAATCGGATAATATGAATTTATCCGCCCCATTCGAAATAAAAATTGGAAAATTTGATGCAAAATCGTTTGTAATTTCCAAAGAACCAAATGTTGCATGCCTCGATTTTGAAAAACTCGAATTTCCGCTGCTGATCAGAAAATGGCAGCAGGGTGACTATTTTCAGCCGCTTGGAATGGCCGGTTTGAAAAAAGTAAGCGACTTTTTTATCGACGAAAAAATCCCGGTACACGAAAAAGAAAATACTTGGATTTTATGCAGCGGCGAGAAAATTGTCTGGATCATGGGGCGCCGGATCGACAACCGGTTTAAAATAACTTCAAAAAGCCGCAAAATTCTGAAAATTGAAATCAGAAAATAACCGGTTTATTTCCTCGAATGCAGCGCAATCCGGTTTCCTTCGGTATCGATAACCAGTGCCATGTACCCGTATTCTTCCGAGATTTGTTTTTTGCCCTGAATTACCTTTCCGCCCGCAGTTTCCACACGAGAAAGTTCATTGCTGAGATCGCCCGAATGCGCTGTTAAATAGATAAGCACTCCATCTGTTGAAGGTTTGTAGTGATCGGGATGTTGTACGAGCGAACCTGTTGAACCCGAACCTTCCTGAGTCCAGGGAAACCATGCCATTTCAATTGGACCAAACTGGTGACGATCCATTTTTATATCGAAAACATTTTCATAAAAGGCAATCGCACGATCCATGCTTACTACCGGAATTTCAAACCAGCCAACTGCATTATTTTTCATAATATTTTAATTTTAAGTTTATGATTTTAAAACATTTAACCAGCATATTTTGTTTGGTGTTTTATTTTCATAAAGTTCCTGTTTGCCTGATGGAAGATGACCGGTGGATTGTTTCCTGTCAATTCAGTGTAACAGAAAAATGCACGACATTGAATTACAAATATTTCCGATCAAGCTAAAAACATTAAATCTGACTTTTTTGTATGCACTTCAGGTTACAACTTTTCTGAACAATATTTAATAAAATGTAAAAAATCCGATCCTCTTTTCCAGTTGTACTGTTTAATAGTAATTTTGGGCTTGAAATTTCAGGATTTCAGCTGACAGTTCGTAGTTATGAAAAGGATAACAATAATATTCGCTTTCATATTGGCAATATCAATTTCGAAAGCAAAATGCATCACAGTGGTGAAAGATTCTGCAAAGGTTACCACTTTTGGAACAGTACATCTTTACGTACCGGAAACAACAATTGAAACAGTGTGCATTATGATTTCGGGTGACGCAGGCTGGAAATTCGGCGTGCTGGATTTCTCCGAACATTTTGCATCGAAAGGTGCGCTGGTCATCGGAGTTGATATTCTGGAATACTACAAAAATTTAAAGGCAAGAAAAGAAGAATGTTATCACATTGTTGCTGATTATGTGACACTTGCAACAGATATTGAAAAAAAGTATAATCTGAAAGAGTACATCGAACCTTTGCTGATGGGTTATTCAAGTGGCGCGACTCTTGTGTATGCAATTCTGGCACAGGCCCGGCCCAATACCTTCATTGGCGGAATTTCGCTTGGGTTTTGCCCCGATGTTGAATTGCCCAAATTTTTCTGTGAACTGAATGGTTTGAAAGTGCAACCCTTGAAAGAAGGTAAAAGTTACAATCTTGACCCCGATTCTCATCTTGGAAACCGCTGGATTGTTTTGCAGGGTAAACTCGACGATATTTGTAATTATCAGAATACTGCGGATTTTATAAAACAATCTTCTGATGCTGAATTAATTGCGCTCGATAAAGTGGGTCACGGTTTTAGTAAATGGACCGATTTTATGCCACAGTGGGACAATGCCTTCAATTCGCTTCTGGCCGATGATCAGGAAAAAAGTCAAAGTGAAAAACAGGACACGGCATTTTCGGGAAAAGATCTTCCGTTAGTGGTTACTGAATCTAAAAAAGCTGATCCTCAAACTCCCTTTACAATTTTCATTTCCGGCGACGGTGGATGGTACAGTTTCGAGCAAAACCTGGCCAACAGGTTTGCAACTTCAGGCATTCCAACGGCAGGCCTCGATGCAAAAAAATATTTCTGGAACCGGAGAACCCCGGAAGAATCGGCAAATGACATTGCTTCAGTACTGAATTTTTTTTCGGCGAAATGGCAGAAAAAGGAGGTTATTTTGATCGGATACAGCATGGGAGCTGAAGTACTCCCGTTCATCATCGAAAAACTTCCGTCCGGAATAAGGTCAAAAATCAGTAAAACGGTTTTATTGTCACCGGGAACAAAAGCCGATTTTGAGATTCATCTTACCAACATGTTAGGACTTGGCAATTGGAATAACACTTACGATGTTGTAAATGAGCTTAAACAAACAGATTCTCTTGTTCCCTATCTGATTATTACCGGGACGGATGAGGATTCGCCCTTGCCCACGCAGCTTTCGGAAAGCCGGATACAATTTGCAAAGGTACCCGGTGATCATCATTACAATAATGATTCACAAATGATTTTCAATACCTTGCGCGAAAAAAATGTAATTCAGTAGTATAATTCTGTTTAACCTCGCAGATATAAAAGTGGTCGGTAAAAAAATGTTTTATCAGGAATGAGAACAGGAATGAATTTCAATTTTGAACTAAAAACACAGATTAACATTCTGTTTTACTAATTTTACAATAGGCAAAAATTCAAAACTAAACCAAAATGAAAATAAAAGTAAATTCAAAAAGAACTCTGGTCAGCATCGTTCAAACACTTTCTTCGGCTGCAGTAATTTGTTTAATGTTTCCGTTAATCATAACTGCCCAGCCATCAGGCGGTCCTTACGGTCCGGTGCACAAAACCTACGAAATCCCAAAAGTTTCAGGGAAAGT
>JBBIPU010000002.1:84655-86062 GCA_037442685.1 Draconibacterium sp.
CCTGAAGACTGGTGGCAGCGCGAACGAGAGGAAAAATTCACCCCGGTGCACCGATTTAACGACGACATGGTTTTTGTGGATGGCCGTTTTCTGCAATCGGCAGGAAGCACAGTCGAACTCAACGACAACACTTTTTATGTTGATTACAAAAACAAGGAAGTTTACCTGGCCATTGACCCTGCGGATAAACTCGTTGAGATTACCGCGTTCAGCAAGGCTTTATACCGGGTTTACGCGGATGTGAACGGTAAAAAGAATGACGGGATTGGTCCGGTCATCAGGGGGATTGATTTTACACAATTTGCCGACACAACGATCCGAGTGGATTGTGTTGACCCGGTTGGTGTGAAAAAAGAGTCAGAAATTGGCAAGGAAGTGCAGGGAACGCTTATCGAAGATTGCGATATTTCCTGGTGTTCCCGTCAGGCAATTTTTTTGATGGGCGACAAATCGACAATGCGGAATTGCCATGTGAGCAATACCAGCCGCGAAGGAATTTATGTGATTGGTTCAGCCGATGTTCTACTTGAAAATACGATTATCGAAAAAAATAACATCGAAAATATTACGGGTTGCTACCCGGCGGGTGTGAAGATTTTTAACCAGTGTTACCGTTGCACTGTTCGCAACAACCTGGTAACTAACATGCCCAATTCAAACGGGGTGTGGTTTGATGTAGGCGAAGTGGATGGCCGTTTTATCAATAACTGGGTTGAGAATGTGGGAAAACCTGAAGTTCCTGTTTCAACAAAAAGCGTTTGGCCCAGCCAGAACGGATTCTTTTTCGAAATCTCGAAAGGCGCAATTTGTGCCGGAAATGTGTTTGTAAACTGCGACCACGGAGTGCTGATTTTAAACAGCAGCAATGCCGAAATTTACAACAATACCTTTGTAAACAGCATGGTTTGCATTGCCCGCGACACCCGCAGTGCGCAGGGCGACCATTTTGGCTGGCACCCTGCCACAGGTCCCGGCGTGGAGGAAAGGTTCGGACATGTGTTTGCCAACAATCTACTCACGGGCGATGCAAGTTTCGACCGCCCGCTTTTACTGGTTTGGCAGCCCGCTGCTTTGTGCGAAAAACTCGACAAAACACCGTTGAAGCAGTTTGATAACAATGTGTTTGTAAAACAAAACGACAGCTACAAAACACTGGCTTTCTGGAGCCCTTCAAAAGCCGAAAACTGCCAGACCGAAATAAAAACTTTGGCTGAACTCCGGCAATTGAGCGGTGCTGCTGTGAAAACTCAACTTTTGGAAGGCAAACATCTGCCGCTGTTTAAAAGCACGATTCTTGGCAATTACCAATTACTGGATGAATTCCCCGGTAAAACCGCTGCCACTGAAATTCCTGCCAACGTGAAAAAACTGATGGGAATTACGGCAGATGTGAAAGGGTTTGTAGGG
>JBBIPU010000003.1:0-86028 GCA_037442685.1 Draconibacterium sp.
AAACACCGGCGTGTTGACGATTATTCTTTTGGAAAAGGGGCCGGAATGGTAATGGCAATCCAACCCATTGAAAAAGCCATTGAAACATTGAAAAGCGAAAGAGTTTACGACGAGATCATTTTTACAACCCCTGACGGAAAACTGTTTAACCAGAAAGCTGCCAATCAGCTCTCGATGAAAAGGAATCTGATGATCCTTTGCGGACATTACAAGGGAATTGACCAGCGCATCCGCGACCATTATATTACGATGGAAATTTCGATTGGCGATTATGTTCTGACTGGCGGCGAACTTGCGGCTGCAATTATCACCGACAGTATTGTTCGGCTGCTTCCGGGAGTGCTTTCAGATGAAACGTCTGCCCTGACCGATTCTTTCCAGGATAACCTGCTGAGTCCGCCGGTTTACACCCGTCCGGCTGTTTATAAAGGAATGAAAGTGCCGGAAATTCTGCTTAGCGGGAATGACAAAATGGTTGACGACTGGCGACATGAGCAGGCCCTGGAACGTACCAAGAATCTTCGCCCCGATTTGTATAAAAAATACATGGAGGAAGAGTGAAGAAGAAAGTCGGGAGTCGGAAGTCCGAAGTCGGAAGTCGGAAGTTTAAACATACGTTGCAGTAGGCAATGAAAATCAGAAGTCCTAAGAATGTAATTCGTAAATGGTAAATCGTAAATAGTTGACAGAAAGCAAGAAGCAAAGATCAGTAACCAGTATCAAGTATCAAGAATCCAGTAACCAACAACCAGACTCACTTTTCCTTCCACTCCAACAGATTGTCAACCCGATAAATGATCTTTTCGTTGTCGAGCAACCATTTGATCACCTGTCGTAATTTGTGCTGATCTCCCTCAAGATCAAGCAACAGTTTTTCGTATGTACACGGAATTTCAAGTATTTTTCTAACGCCGTTGCTAATCATGGAAAATTCATACGTTGTTAGCCCCAGATATTCAAGAGATTTACAAACATCGCAACTTCCACAGGGGGCAGAATCGGTTTCCCCAAAATATTCAAGAAGGATCTGACTCCTGCATTTTGTAGTGTTTGTGGCATAGTTAATCACTGCCTCAATTCTGTTATTCATCTCCTTTTTGCGCCGATCGTAATTTTCCTTTGATATTTTCAACCTTTCGATGTTGATTCTTTCCTTACTGAAATAAATGTAAGGAGTCTTGCTTTGAGGAACATAATCAATGATCTTCGATTTGCGCAGATGCTTTAAATATTCATAAATCTGATCGGAGGAAGCGCCCGAACGTTTGGCAAGCAATTCTTCGTCGATAGCAACAAATCCGGTAAACAGTCCGGTGTACGAACGAAGCAAAAGTTTTATAAACACATCCATGTTTGCGTTCGAAACCTGATACTTGTATAAATCGTCGCGCGAAACTGTAAAATAAACCCTTGACGGACTGTCAACTTCCTCAGTAAACTCCAGATAACCCTCCCGTTGCAGTATCTTCAGGCTGTTATAAACCATTGCCTGTTGAAATTTAAAAGCCTGTGCAAAAGATTGAAGACTAAATTCAAAAACCTGGTTTTTACCAAATCCTTCGGCAATCTGAAGATAATTACAAAGCGCCTGGTAAACACGTTTAATCGCGCTCATTTCAGGGAACGCAACCGAAATATGTTTTTTCAGTTTTGTCTTTTCAGCATTGTTAAAAAGCAAAACTGCAGCCGATTTTTTCCCATCGCGACCTGCCCGGCCTGCTTCCTGGTAATATGCTTCGAGCGAATCGGGCGGAACAAAGTGGATCACAAAACGCACATCCGGTTTGTCGATTCCCATTCCAAAAGCATTGGTGGCAACAATTACCCTGGTTTTGCCCGATATCCATAAATCTTGTTTTGAATTACGAACTGCATTGCTGAGACCGGCATGATAAAAATCGGCGCTGATATTGTTTTTTCTTAATTCATTGGCAATTTCGTGGGTTGCCCGCCTGCTCCTGACGTAAACAATTCCCGATCCCTTTACTTTGCCCAGTGTTTCGAGCAGGTAGCCCATTTTGTTTTCAACGGTCCTGACGAGATAATTGAGGTTTTCTCGCAGAAACGAAACCTGAAGGATATTTTTTTGTCTGAATTCCAGTTTTTCCTGGATATCATCTGCAACTTTAACTGTGGCAGTGGCTGTCAATGCAAGGATTCTTATATTCGGAAGGATTTTCCGTATCTGAATAATATTCAGGTAACTCGGTCTGAAATCATAACCCCACTGCGAAATGCAATGTGCCTCATCCACAGTGATCAGGTTTACATCCATCTTTTCCAGTCTTTCAATAAACTGCTCCGAGTTTAATCTTTCTGGTGAGATGTACAAAAACTTATATTCACCCCACACTGCATTATCGAGTGTAAGTTTTATCTCCACCGGGGACATGCCGCTGTGAACTGCAAGCGCTTTGATTCCCTTACGGTTCAGGTTTTCCACCTGGTCTTTCATCAACGCAATCAGCGGGGTAATTACAATGCATATCCCTTTTCCCGACAACGAAAAAACCTGGAAAGTAACAGATTTACCTCCACCAGTAGGCATCAGCCCCAGCGTGTCCTTTCCACCCGCAATTGATTCAATAATTTCAAGTTGCAATGGCCGGAAATCGGAATATCCCCAGTAACGGGTCAATATCTGTTTATAATTTTCCATCAACACAAATTAAGAAATCATTTTAAGGTTTAACAATTTTTATTGATCAAAACATTCGGGCCACTAAAAATAATCAATGTAAATTCGCTAATTTTTGTAGTTTTGCGCATTATTTAAAACTAAAACAGTTTATCATGTCGTTTCTGATTGACAAAATTGAATTCGAAGGTTTAACTTACGACGATGTCCTTTTAATCCCTTCATACTCAGAAGTTTTACCCCGTGAAGTTGATCTGACTTCAAAATTCACCCGTAATATTGTGATCAACACGCCGATTGTGACTGCGGCAATGGATACAGTCACCGAATACAAAATGGCAATTGCTGTTGCCCGCGAAGGAGGAATCGGAGTCATCCATAAAAATATGCTAATCGAAGAGCAGGCGCACCAGATTACTGCGGTAAAACGTGCAGAGAACGGGATGATCTACGATCCGATTACTATAACACGTGAAAAGAAAGTAATAGACGCGCTTAACCTGATGGCTCAGTTTAAAATAGGTGGAATACCTGTTGTTGACAATGCAGGATATCTTGTCGGAATTGTGACCAACCGCGATTTGAGGTTCGAAAAAGATATGAACCGGCCGATTGTGGATGTAATGACAAAGGATAACCTGATTACCACCACCGAATCGACCGACCTGGAAAAGGCAGGTGATATCCTTCAACGATATAAAATTGAAAAATTACCGGTGGTGGATAAAAATAATAAGCTCATCGGGCTTGTAACATACAAAGACATTACCAAAGCCAAAGACAAACCGATGGCCTGTAAAGATTTGAAGGGAAGGTTGCGTGTTGCTGCCGGAATCGGGATCGCCCACGACACCATCGAAAGAGTCGATGCGCTGATAAAGGCGCAGGTTGACGCTCTTGTAATCGACACAGCTCACGCACATACAAAAGGTGTGATTGAAATGCTGAAAGCAATAAAAGCAAAATATCCTGAGGCAGAAGTTGTTGCAGGTAATATTGGCACTGCTGAAGCCGCAATTGCGCTGGTTGAAGCGGGCGCCGATGCGGTGAAAGTTGGGATTGGTCCGGGTTCGATTTGTACAACCAGAATCATTGCAGGTGTTGGCATTCCACAGCTTTCGGCAGTTTACAGCGTTGCAAACGCTATCAAAGGATCAGGTATTCCCGTAATTGCTGATGGCGGGATCAGGTATTCGGGCGACATCGTTAAAGGCCTTGCAGCAGGTGCAAGTTCGATCATGGCAGGCGGACTTTTTGCAGGGGTTGAGGAATCGCCGGGTGAAACCATTTTGTTCCAGGGAAGAAAATTTAAATCGTATCGTGGAATGGGTTCGATTGAAGCCATGCAGCAAGGCTCAAAAGACCGCTATTTTCAGGATATGGAAGAGGACATTAAAAAACTTGTACCTGAAGGAATTGCGGCCCGGGTACCTTACAAAGGAACTCTTGAAGAGGTACTTTTCCAGTTAACCGGTGGACTTCGTGCAGGAATGGGATATTGTGGAGCGAGAAATATTGAAACTCTTCAAAAGGCAAAATTCACACGCATTTCGAATGCAGGAGTAATTGAAAGCCATCCTCATGATGTAACAATCACCAGGGAGGCTCCAAATTACAGCTCACCTCAGTAAACACAAGTGTTAACTGTAATCTTTCCTGTTAAATCTGAACTTTTGAATAGTGAACAATAAAAACACGTTATTGGTGTTAAAATATTGTTTAAAAACAAATTGATAAAAGAATGAATCGTATAATATTCTCTTTCTTTATTTTATCCGTTTTCACGGTAAAAACGTTTGCTCAGAGTGATGAAACCCTTATCACCATTGGAGATACAAAAGTGAGCAAAGGAGAGTTAGAACGTATTTATCAGAAAAACAACAGTAATCTTTATAACGATACTGACAAAAAAACTCCGGAAGAGTACCTTGACCTTTTCATCAATTTTAAGCTGAAGGTAATCGAAGCCGAACGTTTAAAAATGGACACAAGTGCGGCTTTTATCAAGGAACTGGCCGGATACCGCGAAGAACTGGCTGCCCCCTACCTCACCGATGTTCAATACAATGAACAGATGATTTACGATCTTTACGACAGAACAACCAAAGAAGTGAATGCAAGCCACCTTTTGCTGATGGTTCAGAAAAATGCAACCAAAGCGCAGGATGATTCTGTGTTAAACAGAATAAATGAAATACGAAAAGAGATTATCGCGGGTAAAGACTTTAACGAAGCAGCTTTTGAATATTCGCAGGATCCTTCGGCAAAATCAAACAAAGGGAATCTGGGTTATTTTACAGCTTTTCAAATGGTGGTTCCATTCGAAAATGCTGCTTTTACCACTCCTGTCGGCGAAGTTTCGCAACCTGTGCGAAGCGCGTATGGTTATCACCTTTTAAAAGTCCATAATATCAGACCCAACCAGGGGGAAATTCTTGTGGCCCACATCATGAAAATGTTTCCACCAGCGGCCACTGCAGAAACAAAGAAAAAATTAAAAGCGCAGATCGATTCCATTTATACCGAATTACAAAACGGCGCTGATTTTGCCGAACTGGCAAGAACAAAATCGGACGACAAAAGATCGGCAGTACAGGATGGAAAAATGCCCTGGTTCAGTTCCGGAAGAATGATTCCTGAATTTGCAAACGCCGCATTTGCCCTGAACAACATCGGCGATTATTCAAAACCAATTGAAACACCTTACGGATATCATATCATTAAAAAACTCGATCTGCGCCCGGTTCCTTCATTCGAACAATCAAAAGCTGACCTCGAAAGCCGCATCAAACAAGACCCCGAGAGAAGCATTACAAGCAAAAAGGTTTTTATCGACAAATTAAAAGCTGAATATAATTACAGCGAGAATCAGGAAGGAAAACAAAAGCTTGAAAATAAAAACATTGCCGATTCTCTCAACCTGACCAATTTCGAGATATTCAGAGTGGACAATAAAAGTTTCACGTTCGATCAGTTTAAGGCATATCTGAAAAATACAAATACCAGCGATGGAAATTATCTCAGCCAGTTCGACAAATGGGTGGATTACGAAATAACAGCGATTGAAAACTCAAAACTCGAACAAAAATATCCTGAATTCAGGTACCTCATGCAGGAATACCATGATGGAATATTGCTTTTCAATATTTCGGAAGCAAAAATATGGAATTTTGCAGCGCAGGACTCAGCCGGACTTGAAGTATATTACAAACAAAACAGCAGCAAATATTCGTGGGAAGAGCGTTTTAAGGGAATGATCGTGACCTGCAAAAATGATTCGGTAAGGGAAGAAGCCGATAAGTTCTTTGCTGCCGGAATGACGGTTGCCGAAATACTCGACCAGCTCAATAAAAAAGAAAATCTGATATCGATCACCGAAGGTGCCTGGGAAAAAGGTGCCAACCCTGTAGTTGATTATTTTGTATGGAATGGCACTGAACCCAATAATTTTAAAAGTGAACTGACTTTTGTAAGGGGAGATAAAATTCCTCCTGAACCCAAAACATTAAACGAAGCGAGAGGACTTTATGTATCAGATTACCAGAAATATCTTGAAGATAAATGGATTAAGGAGCTTCGGGAAAAATACAAGGTGAAAGTTGATAAAAAATTACTGAAAACGATAAAAAGTGTTTAGGTTCCGGTTAAAATATCCGTTGATTTTTATTATTGCGCTGATTTTCGTTCAATGTACCAAAACAGTTGAAGTGAACGATGTAGTTGTTGCCGAAGTAGGATTAAAAAAACTGTATCAATCTGATATTAAGCAGATTATTCCGGCAAACACTGAAAAACAGGATAGCATTCTGATGGCAACCGATTATATCAGGAAATGGGTGAGGCAGGAACTGCTTATTCAGAAAGCAAATGAAAACCTTACACCAGAACAGAAAGACCTGACAAAAGAAATAGAAGAATACCGTAATTCATTGATCATTTATAAATATAAAAATGAACTGATGAATCAACAAATGGACACAGTGGTCACACATCAGCAGGTTGACGAATTTTACAATGCAAATCCCGATAATTTCAAGCTGAACAACAACATTGTAAAAGCCGTACTTATTAAGGTTCCGATTGATGTTGCCAACATTAAACTGATAAAAGAACTTGTTGAAGATGATTCGGAAACAGGGAAAAACGCACTTCGTGAATATTGCATTCAATATGCAAAGAGTTTTGATTTTTTTAACGACAGCTGGGTCAATTTCGAAATCGTGAAAAGAAATATTCCAGGCGAAATCGAAGATGAAAAGCAGTTTCTCAGCCGCAACAGTAAGATCGAGATGAAAGATTTAAATTATTATTATCTTGTCACCATTCAGGAATACAAGCTGCAGAACGAACTGGCCCCCGTTGAATATGTTGAAAGCAACATTAAAGACCTGATCCTCAACAGACGAAAAATCGATTTTTTGAAGCAGGTTGAAGAAAATGTGTACAAGGAAGGAGTAAGACAAAATAAATTCAAAATATACGGCGAAGTCAAAAAATGAAACAGTTTTTAAGCCGTTTCACGACAAATTCCGGAATAAAAAAGAACAAGAAAAACAGATAACAGGAAAATAAGAGTTGAGATGAAGACATTAAATACAATGAAACTGACAGGTTTATTTCTGGCCTTTGCTTTAACCGCAACATCATTAAGTGCACAGGATAAAGTTGTTGACCAGATAGTTGCCATAGTCGGCGGGAATATCATTCTGAAAAGCGAAATCGAAAGGATGAACATTGAGCAACAGGCGCAGGGAGTTACTTCGGATGGCGACATGAAATGCGAAATACTTGAAAATTTCCTTGTCGATAAATTACTTGTGGCCGAAGCTGAACTTGACACCCTGATTGACGTCACACCGAGCCAGGTCAACCAACGCATGGATCAGCAGATGGCAATGTATGTTTCTTACCTCGGTTCTGAAAAAGCAGTTGAAGATTATTTTAAAAAACCGATCGTCGAAATAAAAGCTGAAATGCGCGATGGAATAAGGAACCAGCTGTTAAGCGGACAAATGCGGGAGAAAATTATAAAAGAAGTAACTGTTACACCCTCGGAAGTCAGGTTTAATTTCAGAAATTTAAAAAAAGAAGAAATACCAAATATTCCGACACAGTATGAATATGCACAGATTACATTTCAGCCTGCAATCGACATTGAAGAAGAAAACCGCATCAAAGCGAAACTTCGCGATATAAAAAAGAGAATTGAGGATGGTTCGAGTTTTGCAACAATGGCAGTTTTGTATTCCGAAGATGGTTCGGCAAAAGACGGAGGTGTTATTGGGTATCTGGGCCGTGCACAGCTCGATCCGGCTTACGCTGCGGCCGCATTTAACCTGAAAGATGATAAAATTTCGAATGTGGTCCGCAGTGCCTTTGGTTTTCACATTATTCAGCTTGTCGATAAAAAAGGAGACAAAATAAATACACGACACATTCTGATTAAACCAAAAGTATCGGTCGAAGCAAAAGAATTAGCCCACAACAGACTCGACAGTCTTGCAAATATGATTCGAAAAAAAGAAATACCGTTTGAAGAAGCAGCGTCAATTTTCTCGGCTGATAAAAACTCAAGAAATAATGCCGGGATCGTGATCAATCCAAACACAATGTCTTCAAAATTTTCGGTTGAAGATCTGGATCCCGCTGTAAGCAAGATCATTACAAAAATGAATATCAACGAGATCTCTGCGCCATTTGAGTCAATCGATCCAGAAACACAACTTCCTGTCTTCAAAATAATTAAACTGATAAATAAGATTGATTCTCACAAAGCAGACCTGCAAAACGACTACCAGCAACTTGCTCAGTTGTATCTTGCAAAGAAAAAGGAAACGGTTTTCAACAACTGGATAAGCAAACAGCAGTCGGAAACATACATCAGGATCGATCCTACTTATGCCAACTGCAATTTCAATTTCAAAAACTGGATAAAATAAACTTACTGGATAACTTCTCAATATAATTAAACATGAATTTTAAAAATGACGTTGAAGCGCTCGACGCCCTCCGGAAAAAGTTTGACGAATTAAAAGGCGAAATAACCCGGGTGATTTACGGACAGGACGAAATTGTTACACACGTACTGATTTCCCTGTTTAGTCAGGGACATGTTTTGCTGATCGGAGTTCCCGGACTGGCAAAAACTCTGCTGGTGACCACAATCGCGAAAATTCTCGGGCTGAAATACAACCGCATCCAGTTCACCCCCGATTTAATGCCTTCTGACATTATCGGGACTGAAATACTTGACAATGAACGACATTTTAAATTTATTCAGGGACCACTTTTCGCCAACATCATTCTTGCCGACGAAATAAACCGCACTCCGCCAAAAACTCAGTCGGCTTTGCTGGAAGCAATGCAGGAAAGGGCGATTACTACTGCCGGACAAAGATTTAAACTTGATGATCCGTTTTTTGTGCTGGCAACTCAAAACCCGATCGAGCAGGAAGGAACTTATCCACTCCCCGAAGCTCAGCTCGACCGTTTTATGTTTTCGGTCTGGCTCGATTATCCAAAATTCGAAGACGAGTTAACAATTATAAAAAATACTACCTCAACCATCGAAGTCGATCTGAAACCGGTTATTTCGGGCAGTGAAATTATTTATTATCAGAATCTTATCCGTAAAATTCCGATTAACGACAACGTACTTGAATATGCTGTAAAACTGGCAGCGAAAACACGACCGAAAACCAGGTTTGCAGCCGAAACTTCAAACCAGTACCTGAAATGGGGAGCCGGACCGAGAGCGTCGCAATACCTTGTTTTAGGGGCAAAAACACATGCAGCACTACATGGTAAATACTCGCCTGATATTGAAGATGTAAAAGCAATTGCACCTTCAATTCTCAGGCATCGTATTATTAAAAACTACAAAGCCGAAGCTGAAGGAATTTCGGTTGATCATATTATCGACAAGCTACTTTGATGTTTTCATTCGATTTCCATACTGTTCCGTACCTCAGGAATGCAAAATGGATAATTCTCTGTTTTTTGATCTTTGCCGGTTCTGTCGCTTTTTCACAGGAAAAAAAAAGAATTGAAATTCTGCGTGCGGGCTCGCTTGAAGCAAGTGAAAGAATTGCTGCAAATGCACAGCGTTTGATCGATTCCGTGCTGATCAGCCATAAAAATATTTTAATGTGGTGCGACAGTGCTTACACCTACACTGGCACCAACCGGGTCGATGCTTTTGGACATGTACACATTAAACAGGACGATACACTGCACTTGTACGCAAACAAAGTCTTTTACGACGGGGATATCAGTTTTGCACAAGCCAAAGGAGATGTAAAGCTTATTAACAAATCGATTACCATTTATACCGACACCCTCGACTACGATCTGGCTTCAAACGTCAGTTATTACAACAACAACGGAAAAATTGTGGACAGCACAACAACCATTACCAGTGTTATCGGGAAATATTTTGTAAACGACAACCTGCTGAATCTTTACAAAAATGTTGTTGGGGTGAATAAGGATTTCACATTGAACAGTGATACATTGAGTTACAACACGGTAACCAAACGAATTTTTATTTATGGACCGACCACCATCCGCGACACGGCAAACACGCTTTATGCCGAAAACGGATGGTACGACTCGAATACAGGGGAAGCCGAATTACTGAAAAAACCAGTGATTTCGAATAAAAGTCAGAACATTGCCGCGGGTTACATTCATTATAATAAGGAAAGTAAAACAGGAAAAGCGCTGGGCTCTGTTAAAATCACCGATTTTGAAAACAGTTCGATAATCACAGGAAACATTGCCGAATACAACGATCTGAAGGAAACTGCAATGGTCACCGATTCAGCTGTTTATATGAATTATAACGAAAAGGACACTTTGTATCTTCATGCCGATACGCTAAGAACGATACCTGATACAATTCCCGATGAGAAAGTGATTTTCGCATTTCACAAAGTACGGTTTTTCAGAACCGATATCCAGGGAATTTGCGATTCGATGGTGTATTTCACACGCGATTCGGTTATTGAGTTGCATAAATTCCCTGTTTTATGGTCCGATATCCACCAGTTGTCGGCCGATGTAATTGAAATGAAGCAATTTACAAATGCACCCGATGAATTGCGCCTTACAAAAAACGGTTTTATTATTTCAAAACAGGATTCAAACATGTACGACCAGATCAAGGGTAAAGAAATGATTGGATACATTATCAATAACAAACTCAATAATATCGAGGTCAACGGGAACGGCCAAACCCTTTACTACGCACGTGAAAAGGAAGATATTATCGGGCTGAACCGGGCCGAAAGCAGTAAAATTTCCATCCGGTTCAAAGAAGGAAAGATCAATTCTATTTCGTTTTTAAAGTCACCCGAAGGAGAATTAAAACCCCTGACCGAACTGACTGAAGAAGACAAAACATTGAAAGGGTTTGACTGGAAAATCTATCTTCGTCCCCTTTCAAAATTCGATATATTCGAATGGAAAGCAGCTGTTATTCAAGATAATAAGCCAAAATCCCGCTCCGAATCAAATAAAACAGTTTCAGAACAATGATTTTCTTCCTTTACCAGCCTTCTGACTTCTAACTTTTCCCTATATAAAGACAATACAATCTTTTTATTAATTTTCGTAAATAAATGGTACTTCTTTATTTTCATTTTAAAAAAATATTTTCATATTTGCGTCAAATTTGTAAGCAACACATGGATTTTAAGTTCAACATATTCATTCTTAACCTGCTACTGGGTATTATTCTTCTTATTCAGAAGAACTGAGAATGGTATGTTGATAAAAGATATTTATAAAATGAAATAGAGCCATTCTCAGAATAAGAGGGTGGCTTTTTTCGTGAAAAGAAAAATGCCGGAGTAAAAACAGTTTGAAAATTATTGTTGTTATATATAACATGAGTACAAAACAAAATAAAGATAAAAGGATGGAAATCATCAGAAACAGGTTAGATGATTTCTTCCGACTTCGGGCACAGATATCCTGACTTCCAATACATTATCATTTTATAAATAAAATTAAAACAATAAATAAAAATACAATGAGTGACAGACTTTACATTTTCGATACAACTTTGCGCGATGGCGAACAAGTGCCTGGTTGTCAGTTGAACACAGTGGAAAAGATTGAGGTAGCCAAGGCATTGCAGGAGTTGGGGGTTGATATTATTGAAGCAGGATTCCCGATTTCAAGCCCGGGCGATTTTGAATCGGTGGTTGAAATCTCAAAAGCGGTTACATGGCCCACCATTTGTGCCCTGACCCGCGCAGTTCAGAAAGATATTGATGTTGCAGCCGAAGCACTTAAATATGCAAAAAAAGGAAGGATTCACACCGGGATCGGCACTTCATATTTCCATATTTATCATAAACTCAACTCCAATCCCGAAGCCATTATCGAACGAGCCGTGGAAGCTGTAAAATATGCAAAAAAATATGTTGAGGATGTTGAATTTTACGCCGAAGATGCAGGCCGTACTGAAAATGAGTACCTCGCCCGTGTTGTCGAGGCCGTGATCAAAGCAGGTGCAACTGTTGTAAATATCCCGGATACCACAGGATATACATTGCCTTACGAGTTTGGGGAAAAAATCAAATACCTGTTCGACAATGTTACAGGCATACACAAAGCCGTCATTTCAACACACTGTCATAACGATCTTGGAATGGCGACAGCAAATACAATTTCAGGAATCATCAATGGGGCAAGGCAGGCAGAAGTTACCATAAACGGAATCGGCGAACGTGCAGGAAATACTTCGCTCGAAGAGGTGGTAATGACACTTAAAAGCCGGTACGCACTTTTGGGTATCGATACAGGGATCAATACAAAAAACATTTATCGTACAAGCCGGTTGGTTTCAACCTTGATGAATATGCCGGTACAGCCCAACAAGGCAGTGGTTGGCCGCAACGCTTTTGCCCATTCTTCCGGAATTCACCAGGATGGAGTACTGAAAAAACGTGAGAATTATGAAATTATGGATCCTACTGATGTTGGTATCAACGAATCTGCAATTTTACTGACTGCAAGAAGTGGCCGGGCTGCACTGAAGCACCGGCTTGAACTTATGGGATTTGAACTGACAAAAGAAAAACTTGACGAAGTTTACGAAGAGTTCCTCAGTCTGGCCGACAAGAAAAAAGATATCCGTGATGATGATATTGCCTTACTTGCAGGCGATGCAACCCGACAGGAAAAAAGGATAAAACTCGATTATCTGCAGGTCGTTACCGGGAAAAGCCTGAAACCGATGGCATCGGTGAGGCTCGATATTGCAGGTGAAAAATTTGATGCTACCTCCGCCGGAAATGGTCCGGTTGACGCAGCAATTAAGGCTGTCAAACAAATCATCCACAGGCAGGTTACCATCGAGGAATTCCTTGTCCAGGCAATTACCCGTGGCAGCGACGATATTGGAAAGGTTCACATGCAGATCGATTATAATAAAAACATTTATCACGGTTTTGGTGCAAATACCGATATAATCACTGCATCAGTCGAGGCATTTCTCGATGCAGTGAATAAATTACCGATAGCGGAATAGATAATTTTATTGAAGAGACGCACAACTGTGCGTCTTTACAAACATATTACACAAACAGTTTTTATGAAAGCAAAAACATTATTCGACAAAATCTGGGATGCCCATGTGGTTAAGCAGGTTGAAGGTGGCCCCGATGTATTGTACATCGATCGGCATCTGATCCACGAAGTTACAAGCCCTGTGGCATTTCTGGGATTAAAAAACCGTGGACTGAAAGTTTTCCGTCCCGAAAAAACCACCGCCACACCCGATCACAATGTTCCTACGGTCAACCAGCATCTTTCAATCAAAGACGAACTTTCGCGTCACCAGGTTGAAATGCTGAAACTGAATTGCATTGAGCACGACATTGTATATCATGGTTTGGGAACCGAAGGACATGGTGTGGTTCATATTATCGGTCCTGAAATGGGCCTCACCCAACCGGGAATGACGATTGTTTGCGGCGACAGCCACACATCGACTCACGGTGCTTTTGGTGCCATCGCTTTTGGTATTGGCACAAGCGAAGTGGAAATGGTTCTGGCAAGTCAGTGCATTATGCAGCCGAAACCTAAAAAAATGAAAATTACAATCAACGGTAAATTAAATAAAAGAGTCACCGCCAAAGATGTTGCCTTGTACATTATTTCCAAAATTTCCACCAGCGGCGGAACCGGCCATTTTATTGAATATGCAGGCAGTGCAATTACGGGCCTATCGATGGAAGGCCGGATGACACTTTGTAACCTTAGCATTGAAAGTGGCGCCCGCGGCGGAATGATTGCACCTGATGAAACTACTTTCAGTTACATGAAAGGACGCGAATTCGTACCAAAAGGAACTGACTGGGATAACGCTGTTGCAAAATGGAAAGAACTCAGGTCGGATGAAAATGCCCTGTTTGATACAGAATATACTTTTGATGCTGCCGATATTGAACCGATGATCACTTACGGAACAAATCCGGGAATGGGAATCGGCATTTCGCAGAAAATACCGGGAACGAAAGGAATGGAAGGCAGTGATAAAGCTACATTCGAAAAATCGCTGAATTACATGGGTTACGCGCCCGGTGAACTGATGACAGGAAAAAAGATTGACTTTGTTTTTCTTGGAAGCTGTACTAACGGAAGGATTGAAGATTTCAGGCAGTTCGCTTCGTTTGTAAAGGGAAAGAAGAAAGCACCTGAAGTAACTGCCTGGCTTGTTCCCGGATCAAAACAGGTGGAAAACCAGATTCGGAATGAAGGTTTGGTTGAAATTCTTGAAGAAGCAGGGTTTGAACTCAGGCAACCGGGTTGTTCTGCTTGTCTTGCGATGAACGATGATAAAATTCCGGCAGGAAAATATTCCGTTTCTACTTCGAACCGAAACTTCGAAGGAAGGCAGGGACCGGGAGCAAGAACATTGCTTGCAAGTCCTCTGACCGCTGCAGCCGCTGCCGTAACCGGGGAAATTACAGATCCGAGAAAACTTTTAGCCCCCTAATCCCCCGAAAGGGGACTATGAGAAAATATATTTATTAAAAATGAATTTAATAACCTTTTAAATTAACTCTTCCAACTCCTCCCGTTCGGGGAGGCAGGGAGGGGCTTCTTGTATTATGAGCTACGATAAATTCTCAACAATAACATCGCCGGCAGTTCCGCTTCAAATTGAAAATGTGGACACCGACCAGATAATTCCGGCCCGCTTTTTAAAAGCGGTTGAACGCAAAGGTTTTGGCGACAACCTTTTCCGCGACTGGCGTTACAATCAGGATGGAAGTCCGAAAAATGACTTTCCGTTAAACAATAAAAAATATTCAGGCAAAATACTTGTGGGAGGTAAAAACTTCGGAAGCGGGTCAAGCCGCGAACATGCTGCCTGGGCTATTTATGATTATGGTTTCAGGGTGGTGGTTTCCAGCTTTTTTGCCGATATTTTCAAAGGGAACGCACTCAATAACGGGTTGTTACCGGTTGTTGTCACTCCTGAATTTCTTCAGAAAATATTCGATTCGATTGAAAAAAATCCGCTGTCACTTTTCGAAGTTGATTTGGAAAAACAAAGATTTACGATCAAATCAACCGGTGAAAGCATTGATTTTGAAATCAATCCATATAAAAAACACTGTTTGAAAAACGGTCTTGACGATATTGATTACCTGGTTGAAATGAAAGACAAGATTGCTGAATTTGAAGCCCGATAATTATATTGAACGGGATTTCTTACGAAAGAATTTTGGTGAAAGACCTGAATTAAAAGACAAGTATAAAAATTAATTATAACGCCTCCCCGTTGGGGAGGCCGGGAGGGGCAAAAATGACAGGTAAAACAGTTGATTTGCAGGGGAAAATGCTCGCAATAATGGATACAACGCTTCGCGATGGTGAACAGACTTCAGGGGTTTCGTTCAGTGAAGGGGAAAAATTAAGCGTGGCAAAAGTTTTACTCGAAGATGTTAAGGTTGACCGTATTGAAATAGCCTCGGCACGTGTTTCAGAAGGTGAATTTAAAGGAACAAAAAAAGTAATGGAATGGGCCGCGCACAAAGGCTATCTCGACAGGATCGAGGTTCTTGGTTTTGTGGACGACAGAATTTCCCTGCAATGGATTGCCGACGCCGGCGGAAAAGTGGTTAACCTGCTTTGCAAAGGTTCTTATAAACACGTTACCCAGCAATTAAGAAAAACACCTGAGCAACATGTTTCCGACATCAGAAAGGTGATAAACAATGCGTCAGAAATGGGGATCAGGGTGAATATTTACCTTGAAGACTGGTCGAACGGGATGCGCAATTCAAAAGATTACGTGCATTTCATGATTCAAAACCTGAAAGATGAAAAAATCGACCGGATTATGTTACCCGATACACTTGGTATTCTCGACCCGGATGAAACTTACGATTATTGTAAGGAGATGATAAAAACGTACCCGGGTGTTGAATTTGATTTTCATGCTCACAACGATTACGATCTTGCCATTGCCAACGTGTTTCATGCTATAAAAGCAGGTATCCGCTGCGTTCACACCACGGTAAACGGGCTCGGTGAAAGAGCCGGAAATGCACCACTTTCGAGTGTTATCGCCACTGTTACCGATCATCTGAAAATGAAAACCAATGTAAATGAAAGCGAATTAAATAAAGTTTCAAGGTTGGTGGAATCATTTTCGGGTATCCGCATCCCTTCAAACAAACCTTTAATCGGCGACTTTGTTTTTACGCAGTGCAGCGGAATTCACGCGGACGGTGACAGCAAAAACAACCTCTATTTTAACGAGTTGCTCCCTGAACGTTTTGGACGGATCAGACAATATGCCCTTGGTAAAACATCGGGAAGGGCAAATATTAAAAAGAACCTTGAAGAACTGGGAATTGAACTTGATCCCAATTCATTGAAACGGGTCACAGAGCGAATCATTGAACTGGCCGATGAAAAGGAAACAATTACCAGTGAGGATTTACCATATATTATTGCCGACGTTCTTGACAGCGACCAGGTGGAACAAAAAGTCAGGGTTGTTAATTACACTGTATCAAATACAATGGGATTGCGGCCTGTTGCCAATCTTGCAATTGAAATTGAAGGAAGACTTTTTGAAGAGTTTTCCAACGGTGACGGTCAGTACGATGCATTCGTTAAGTCGCTGCGGAAAATCTATAAAAGAAGAGGAAAAACATTGCCAAAACTGGTCGATTATGTTGTTACCATCCCCCCGGGCGGAAAAACAGATGCGCTGGTTGAAACTGTTATCACTTGGAAAAATACCCGCGAGTTTAAAACCAAAGGTCTGGATCCCGACCAGAATGCTGCTGCAATAAAGGCAACGATCAGGATGTTGAATATATTTGAAAGTGAATATATTTCATAAACTGATTCCTGTACAGGATGTTTAACTTTTTTGCCGATCAGCGGTATTGAATAAAAAGAACATCAATAAAATAAAAATTCAAATAAAATCTTTAAACCTCGGAATTCAATTTTCCGGTAAAATAATAATAAATGAAACTTAATCTTGCAGTTTTGCCCGGCGATGGAATCGGGCCCGAAATTATAGAACAGGCCTTGAAAGTGGTAAAGGCTGTTGTTAAAAAATACAATCACGAGCTGACTTACGAATTCGGATTAACCGGCGCTGTTGCAATCGACAAGGTTGGCAATCCCTACCCTGCTGAAACTCACGAACTTTGCATGAAATCGGATGCCGTCCTTTTTGGCGCCATCGGCGATCCCAAATTCGATAATAATCCGAAAGCGCCTGTCCGTCCCGAACAGGGATTACTTGCCATGCGTAAGAAACTCGGTTTGTATGCAAATATCCGTCCGGTTGAAACATTCGCATCCTTACTTCATAAATCGCCTTTGCGCCGTGAACTGGTTGAAGGTGCCGATTTTGTTTGCATCCGCGAGTTGACAGGCGGTATTTATTTTGGCGAAAAAGGCCGGAAAGACAACGGGAACACCGCTTTCGACACCAATACCTACACCAGGGCAGAAATTGAACGGATACTTGAACTTGCCTACCAGTTTGCCGCAAAACGAAATAAAAAACTGACTGTGGTTGACAAGGCGAATGTTCTTGAGAGTTCGCGCCTGTGGCGGGAAGTTGCTCAGGAAATGGCGCCAAAACACCCGGAGATCAAAACGGAATACATGTTTGTTGATAATGCTGCAATGCAGATAATCCAGTGGCCAAAAAATTTCGATGTAATGGTTACTGAAAACATGTTTGGCGATATTCTGACTGATGAAGCCAGTGTAATTACCGGTTCGCTTGGATTACTTCCATCAGCGTCCATCGGAATTCACACCTCGGTATTTGAACCCATTCACGGTTCATATCCTCAGGCTGCCGGGAAAGATATTGCAAATCCGGTGGCAACTATTCTTTCGGCAGCAATGATGTTTGAATATGCATTTAACCTGCCCGAAGAAGGAAAAGCAATTCGAAATGCTGTAGAAGCTTCACTTTCCAAAGGTATTGTGACAGTTGATATCGCAGAGGGAAAATCATATAAAACCTCGGAAGTTGGCGATTGGATTGCCGGTTTTATTGAAAGGAATTAAATCCTAAAAGAATAAGCTAATACAAGTGGCCGTTTCAGTATTAACCGGAACGGATACTTTTATTTTCAATATCCACCAAATCAAAATTTTACAAAAAAAATCCGATTATTATATAAAAGAGCGGTTGCTGAACCGCTCTTTTATATTGTTAATTCCCTAACACACAATGCCGGAAAGCATTGCAATGTTTATATCATAAATTCAAACAGAATTAAAATCTCTTAAATCAGTTTTAAACTTTTTTATCGTCAGTTTCAAAACCAAATTTCCAGATAAGAGCAGCTATTATAGCACCTAAAATGGGTGCTACAAAAAACAGCCATAATTGTGATAACGCCTTACCACCGCTAAAAATCGCCGGACCAAAGCTCCTTGCAGGATTTACAGAAGTTCCCGTTATCGGAATTACCACCAGATGAATCAACATCAGAGTAACACCGATTGCCAATCCGGCCATGGTGCTGTTACCATACTTTGAAGTTACTGCCAGAATTACAAACAGGAAAAGACAGGTAAATACAGTTTCGGCAACAAAAGCGCTGGTTAAAGAGTAATTTCCAAGGAATCCCTCACCCCATCCATTTGATCCGAGACCCCATTCAGTCATTACCCAATCAGGGCGCCCCATTTCGATAAGATATAAAACTCCCGCGCCAAGAGTTGCGCCAATTATCTGAGAAATAATATAACCCACAGCATCCTTCGAGGTCATTCTGCCTGCAACCAACACACCGACAGTCACAGCAGGATTGATATGACAACCCGAAATGGGACCTATAGCATAAGCCATCGCCACAACAGCAAAACCAAATGCAATTGAAATTCCCAACAGACCAATGCCGCTTGGTCCGACCTGAATGGTACCGGAAATTACAGCCGATCCACAACCAATAATTACGAGACTAAAAGTCCCGATTAATTCTGCAAGATACTTTTTCATAGTTAAACTGATTTAGATGTCCCTACTCGTAAGGCTTTTCGGTTACGCCCCCGTTATTAATCCAAACGGGTAAGTTTTTCATTATGTTTTGAAACTTATTTTACAGAAACAAGCCAAAAGTTAAACAATATTTCTATTTGTTTCAAATATTCTTTCTAAATTTTTAATAAAATACTGCAAATGAATAACTTACAATACAAACCATAATACGGGAACTGGCCGCTTTCAATAAACAACTTTTCCCAGTATTTTAAATGTTATTGGAATTTGTCCGGGAGTAAATCTTTTGCTTTTGGGTAATTATAACTTCCAGAATGATAATTTATCAAATTATCCTGGACTCTGAAAAGTTCTGAGCCGAATTCTATCAAAACATTACTTAAATAGTCTTCTGATAAATTCTGTATCGTTTGTAAACCTGCCCACCCATTTTCTCCATTTCAGCCCTGACTTTGTAATTAGTTTCGAGTTCAAGATGAGAGTCGATGACAACTTTACCTGCTTTTTTGGCCGATTCGATGAGTTTGATCCCCATCATCACATCCAATCCCTTTCCCTGGTATTCAGGAGCAATTCCGCCAAGAAGCAGATTCAGCTGTTTACTTTTTCTTCCAGAGATTAAAAGAGGTATAAAACCAAATGGCAATAAATATCCTTTCGATTTTTTGATTCCTTCGCTGATATCCGACATGGCAACAAGGAATGAAATTACATTATCGTTTTTATCGGTAAAGATTTTAATAAACCTTGGATTGATCAGATAAAGGTAACGGTTGGCAAAATCGTCCATTTCTTTTAAGGTGAAAGGGACAAAACCATAAATACTGGCAAAGGTTTCATTCAGGAGAGTAAGCACCCTCCGGATATATGGTTTAACCTGACCCCGGCTTGTAAATTCTTTCAAAACCAGTTCGTTTTCGCGGCTGGTAAACCTTTTGTTAATACTTTTATAGAATTCGGGCAGTTCTTCAGGAATTGGTATTCTGTAAACAACAAGATCAACCTCCTTTGTGTACAATAATTTCCCGATGAATGAATTTATATAAGGAAAGTTACAGTTTGAAGCAATTACGATCGGTTGGTTGTATCCTTCAATCAGCCAGCCTTGCGGATCTTTGTCGGAAAAACCGAGGGGACCGACCAGCCTTTTCATCCCGTTCTTTTTTGCCCATTCCGTCACCGCGTTTACCAAAGCTGAGAAAACTTCGAAATCTTCGTAAGTTTCAAGAAAACTGAACCTTCCATCGTCAACCCCGTGCGATTCGTTGTACTTGTGACTGATGATTCCCATAACCCTGCCCACAACTTCATTGTTTTTAACAGCCACATACAAAATTGTGGTACAGTGATCAAACGATCTGTTTTTTTTCGGATCGAAAAATGTCCATTCGTCCATGTAAATCGGAGGTACCCAGTTGGAGTGATTTTGATGTATTTTAGCCGGAAGATGGATAAATTCCCGCATTAGTTTTTTTGAAGTGACTTCCTTAATTTCAATAGTCATAAAATGATTTTGTCTGCCAATTTATTTAAATTATAATAACTGGCAATAATTTATCGGTACTGATTTTATTATTATGTTATAAAATATTGAATTTCAGTTAATTTAATTATAAGTTACACGAATTATTGATTGATGTTAAACTTTTTTGACCTTCCCGGTTTTATTATCTGACAAGTTCAAGAAAATACGGTGGAATATCGGTTTTGAAAGTGATTGTTTTATTTGAAAACGGGTGAACCAGGGTCAAAGTCTGTGAATGTAAAGCAAGTCTTTGAATTCCTTTTCCGGCAATGCCATAAATCTTATCACCCGCAACCGGATGGCCCATCTCAGCAAAATGGACCCTGATCTGGTTTTTAGTGCCTGTAAACAGTTCAATTTCGACGAGACTGAAATTTGCCCCTTCCTTTACTACTTTAAATCCTGTTTTTGAATATTTTCCCTTTTCCGGATTATTCACCGAATACATTCTGTAAGCCTTATTTTCAACCAGATAAGAAACAATTGTGCCTTCTTTTTCTGTTAAATGACCATGCACAACTGCCACATATTTTTTAGTGAAATCTTTCCAGTTTTCCTGCAGGAATCTTTTCACAGTTTCGCTTTTTGCAAAAACAAGTACACCGGAAGTTTCCCGGTCGAGACGATGTACAATAAAAATCCGGTTGCGCGATTTCGGGTTTCCTTTTCTGACATAACCGGTAAGAATAAAATATGCAGTTCTTTCTTTTTCCTTTTCCGTGCTCATTGTTAAAAGTCCCTGCATCTTGTTGACCACTATAATGTGCTCATCCTCATATAAAATATCAACTCCTTTCAGTTTGCTTTTTCCGGAAATCCTGTTGTTTTTTGGTGAAAGTTCCTGCATTTTATACCAATGTGAATTATAAAGTAGTCTTGTTATAAACTGGTATAATGCCGATGGAAAGTAATGTTTAGAACAATAAAGTGAGCGAAGATTGGACTATTACATTACTCCAATCGGTATTATTTTATTCTGTTTCAAAAGTAGAATTGTTTATTCAATTTCGAAACCTGAATATACTTTTTTGCCAATAAATGAAGTTAGGTGGTTCTGTGTGAGGCAAATCACATCAATCATAAAAACCAATTAAACCGTTTGTGCAGTCCTGATTTGCAAAGGATTATTTCTCAATCTCTTTGATCGGAAAATGTTTAAACTTCAAAGCAAAGGCTAATTTAACAGCGGGGAGTGACTGATGTAATTTTCGTCGTGCTTGTAAATGAACAGGAGTGAACCGCCCTTGATGGTTTCAGCGACGGGTTTTATCAGTTCAGGCGGCAACGACGGACAACCAAAACTTCTTCCAAGTCTGCCGTTTCTCTGAATAAATTTTTCTGTGGCATAATCGGCGCCATGAATAATTATTTCACGTTCGCGTGCTTTATCATTAAAACCTCTTTCCATTCCTTTCAAAATCAGCGACAAGCCCACTTTCGAACCAACAGCCATGTTTTCGGTAAGGTAAAATCCGAGGCTGCTTTGCAACGTGCCCGGAATATTCGAAAAATGTTCGGCATATTCGTCACCGGTGTTGCGTCCATGTGCTACGTAAGTGTTAAACAAAAGAGCTTTCTTGATCAGGTCAATCACATACATCCGCTTATTTTTACTCGACTGGGAGAAATCGATTATTGTCAGAATATTGGCATTCAATAATTTACCTTCCGATCTGAGTTTATTGAATCCCTTTATTGCAAGCTGGTAAGCTTCGTTTGACAAACCATATTGCGATAAATTTAAAAATGAATAGATATCAGAAATTCCTTCCAATGCCGAAGATTCCTCAGAACTGGCTTTTTCTGTAACCGGTAATGCAATTAAAATTATTAAAACCAGAAGAAATTGTTTCATGCCGCGAAAATAGAATTTTTAATTCAATCCGGATTATCTGATTTCTAAATGATTCGTTAATGATTTCAAATAAAAATTAAAATCGCAAATGAAGATGAATCAACCAAACATAAAATTCTGGTTAACAGGAATTCCAATCGTTCAAAAGAAAAATTAAAATTATTTGTTAACTTTTATATTTCGGAGAAAAAACTTAAAAATGGGAACCTGAATCGTAAATAATAAAGGCAGATAAATTGTACATAATTTCAGTTTTTAACGGAAGCTATTGTTTCAGTTCCTTCTTCCTTTCCAATCAGAATATCGAATAAACGGTCATCCATTTTATAAATATCTTCAAACATGTGAAATTCCTTCTGTTCATTGACAAAACATGTGAAATAACCAATGTAAACCGGTATTTTTTGTTTCAGCTGAACCCATTCTTCTTTTCCTGCACGCATTGCTGCATCTATTTTGGCAGGTGTCCAGATTGAATCGTTTTTGAGTAATTCAATTGCCAAATCTTTTGGCCGGCCTACCCTGATACAACCGTGGCTGAACGCGCGGCTGTCCTTTTCGAACAGGCTTTTCGACGGTGTATCGTGTAAATAAATGTTGTTCGAATTCGGGAAAAGGAACTTCACCAGACCAAGGGAATTGTTTTTACCCGGTTTTTGCCTGACCTGTCCGTTGTACCATTCCATGTTATGTTTTGCAAGATAGTTTTTATCCTTATTTATCCCCGGAAGCACCTCGCTTTTCAATATACTTGTCGGCACATTCCAGTACGGACTAAAAACAATAAAACTCATGTTCCCACTGAAAATTACGGTTTTCGACATGATTTTTCCAACTACCACAGGCGATTCGAATACCTTTACCCCGTTCCGGTTAATTTGTAACAGATAAGAAGGAATGTTTACGAAAACATACTCGCTTGCATTAGCCATTTCAGGTGAAATCCAACGCCAACGTTCCATGTTTACAGCAATCTTTTTAATATATTCACTCACAGGCATATTCATTCTTTTAATCAAATCGGGAGTGATTGCTGACTGCACTTTTCTGAGATTTTTTCTCTGGAACCTGTTAACGGCTACTAAAAGAGAATCATCGTAAAGGTTACTTTTATTGTTTTCTTTGATTTCGCCTGTAACAAACAAACGATTTCGGATCTGAACAATTGCATTTGCTGAGTCGCCAGGTTTAAACGATTTAAATTTCGGACCGACATAAATCGAATCCCAGCCTCCATTCTGCTGAATATCGCGAAAATATTGAAGATAATCGCGCAATTTGTAATACTGGTTGAACAACACACTGTCGTTTATGGCTAACAAACCCGTGTTTTGAATTAAAGTATCGAGCAGATTTTCGTACGAAACCTGTTTTTTGGGAAGCAGCCATTCAGTTGCTGCAGCCGTTTTGTCGTCGATGCCTTTATAAACTTTTTCCGCATAAAACAGAAACATGTTGGTTATCATTAATTCAGTTTCAACCTGCGTCAGATTATTTTCGATTTCTTCTTCAAAAATCGCATCAATTTTATCACTGTAAGGAAAAACACCGTACACACCTTCGCTGGCAATTCCTTTTACTTTCCGGTAAACCGAACCGGCAAATTCAATCACTCCCCGGGCATCGAACCATATTTCGTGATATTTATATCCCCGGTAAATAATCCGTACATCTTCCTCAAATTTTTCAAGTTCCGGAAATGATTTATAAAACGAATCAACTAAAGTGCTGTCGAAAGCCACCTTACTGTGCACGTTAATACTCCCTTTTAAATCAGGATTAAAGACGGGCACATGTTCAGTTGTTTTCTGTGAACAGGAAAACAATAAGACGACAATTGATAAGATGCCAAAAAACGATATCAGCTTCATTATAATAATTTTAATCTGTTGCGTGAAATTTAAATATATTTTCTGAGTTGAATTTCAACAAAGTCAATTAGTATCCAGCTATTTTATCAACAACAAATTCACGGCTGTCCTGACTATCAATAAGTTTGTATTGAATTTGCCGCATTCCCCCTGTTGGTCGGGCATTGATATCACCGGGTTTATATACAGGATACCTGCGTACCAGAGTGTTTTCGATGATTGAAAACTCATCATGCCCCATATATCCGTCAGAAGCTTCCTTGTTTTCAGCAATTTCAGGCAAAAAAACCGGGCTCATCGATTTTCCATTATTGACCGAATAACCAATTACCGAACCGTAACTTCCGCTGCCCGCCGACTGAATGTAAACCAGTACTTCAGGATATCCGTCAGCATTAAGATCCTCAACCTCAGCATTCATAACTGTACCATTTATTTCGTTTGTTTCGGTTTTAATGTCTTTATCCGGTCCTGTTAGTTCAATTGTCATTGTATTATTGTAAACTACGATAACGAAATTATAGTCTTTGAAATTCAGAGTTTTACGAAATCTTACTTTATCAACCTGGGCAGAATCAAGGGGTCCATTTATTTTTTTATAAATCCCATAAATTGTTCCATCCCCGGAACAAAAATTTTTAAGACCCGAATTCCCCTGGTCACCGGTAATTAGAAGGCTGTCAGCAGCGAACCGGAAAAGAACACTGTTTCCATCTTTTAAAGCTTTATATTTTCCGGTCGAATCCTGTTTTACAGCCATTGCATCGAAAGTACAGGTAGGTTTTTTAATATCAGCTCTCGACCGGATGGAAATTTTCAACAAAGTGTCGGTAAGCTGATTAACCTTAACAGCAATCCAGTCGTAACCTTCATTTCGGTGAAAGTAACTGCCGGTGACATAATTTCCACTTAACGATATCTTTTCTTCTTTTTGTGAATCCGGTATTTTAACCTGCTTTTTTGAACAAGCCGCTGAAAACAGTAAAATCAGGGATGCAATAACCATTTGGTTGACCATTTTTTTCATACAATTTTCACAGGTTAGTCTTGATTTTATGTTAATCATTTTAATAATGAATTGATTACATTGTAACTTTTACTTAATTGAATAATAATACCTCCAATCGAAACCCAGTCTTACTCCAACCGACCAGATTGGCTTAACCTTTACAGGATCTGCGTCAGCCGGAGCTTTCATCGTTACCTTACCCGGAATATCAACGCCTGTATATAGTTGCATCATAAAACTGGCGCTTTGTTTACTTGAAAATGTTCGTACCGGCCGATATTCGAGGAAAGGAAAATCAAGTTTTGTTGATCGGAGCGAAATCAGTGCCATTTCACCGGGCCCCAGGTTGTCAGCGGGAACAAGAAATGCATTTTGTCCATGTAACATCCCACAAAAATATACCCCGATTTCACGTCCCGGTATAAATTGAAATCTTCCCAGAGAAGTCATAATTCCTGACTGCCATGGGATCAATCCGCCCTGGCTGGCTTTCGTCACCATTTTTTTAAATGAATCGGGCGATAAAAGCAACAACACAGGTGCCGCGATTAACAAATCGCCGGGTATTACATAAAACGGCATCCGCACTCTGAAATAAAGCGATTCACGGAAAGGAACCGCCGAGAAAATTGAACCGAATTCTTCATATTCCGGGCCTGGTCTGATTTTTACAGTCGAGGCGCCATCCATTCTCCATCCAAGATCGAGAAATATCAGCCCGTCACCTGATTTATTGAGTACTCCATCGGTGCCTAATCCAATATGCAAGGCCACTTCAAGACTGGGAACAAAACCATTTTCGATCTGACTTTCACCAAATCCGCCAAACAATCCCGATAAAATTGCTGCCGGGGCAAAACCAATAAATGGCCCGACTTCAGAACGGAATCTTGGCATTTCACCTGATCCTGACACAAGTCCCGGAACTGGCAGGTTGACCAGAATTTCGTTGTATAAATCCCTGTCCGACTGGCTGCTTGAATACTGAGGCAGTACCATGGCAACTGAAACATTAAAAGTGTCAGGCATAGCCGGTACTTCCTTTTCGGTTTCCGGAATCAGCTTGTACGTGTTTATGGCAGCACTTAAAAACTGTTCAAGACTGATACGCACAATGTCGGAAGCCTCCTCAATATCAGCCGATCGAATGTAGGCATCACCCATAATCACCATTCTTTTTCCATTCCATGTAGTGATATCAAGTCCGTGTTCATTATAATAATCGTGTGTGCCTTTGCGCATCGATGCATTTCCCCATGTACCTGCAACGTGCCCCGATGCAAAACCATCCCCGAGAAAATGCAGTGCGAAAGCTTCATCGGCCAGGGCAGCCAGGGCAAGCGATGAGCGTTGTTCCGATGAGTCTGGCTCGCGTGCAAAAGCTGACGCTTTTTGCAGCGCACTGTTATGAAAGTAGGTATAAATACCAATCAGGTTTAATTCTGCTCCTTCCCTGAAACAATATTCAAAATAATCGTTTGCAGAAATATTTGCATAAGGCCTTGAAAGCATAAAATGGCCGTTGTTAGCTCCTGCTCTTGTAACATATTCGGGATCGACCCTGAGAAAGCGCAAATCAGAATTCCGGAGTTCATTGTCAATCTCACTTTTAGTTCTGGCTTTTGCAATGCCATTTTTAAGCCTTGCCGCCACATCTGCCACTCTCAGAATCCAATCGGTTTTCAAAATATTATGAAGCATATTTTCAGGAGAAATGGAATGATCGCCACCAATTGCCGGCCAGGCAGCAAAATCAAGATATTCAGGTTTAACATCCTGTGTTAAATCTGCAACCGAATCGCTTAATCTGAATTCGTAGCCGGTCCGGGCCTGTGCCCAAAGCTCATTCAACAGGTTCTTCCTCCCCGGATCGAGCTTTTCAATGGCGCGCAGCATTATTGCCCGATGTTCAGGATAAATCCAGGCAAAACCATTACCAACAGATACCGCAATGATCATCACAATTAAGAACTGTTTTTTCAGCATGTACAATTCATTTAATTTTAAGCAAGTTAAAACATATTCAATTTAAAATGAATACAATCCGTAAGGTTGTGAAATAAAATTTTTGGAAGCAGAATGAAAATAATGTGAATTTACTTTCAGGATTTTAATGATTGGATAATTTTTGCATACCTGATTTCATCGAAAAACCGGCCTTGTTTGAATACGGCTTTTTCAAGAACAGCTTCAATTCGAGGCTGGCATATTTTTCAAGAAACAGTTCCGCATCCTCGACGCTGTATGGATTGGGAAATCCATCCCTTAAATTGATGCTGATTTTCGGATTATTGGCAAGCTCTGCTATCCTGAACTTATCTTCAGAAGTGAATTCCCTGAGCACGACATTGCCTGATTCAAGTCTTTTCATTTAGTAACAATTCAATCGTGAACGATGAAAATGGTTGATCTAAAGATAGAAATATATCAGTGTTGAAAATGGATTCAAATAAAAAAGGAAGTTGTTATTTCTTTCACCGATGGTCGTGCAGTTCAGTTTCACTGATTGCCGGCCCGGAGTTTCCATGTTCGTGATGCTGGCTGATGTAAAACATTAAAATCAATCCAGCCAAAATAGCCACAAGCTGTATGAGATTCCTGTTAACCGACTTTTCGCGGTGCAACTCCGGTATTAAATCGCTGCCGGCAAGGTAAATAAATCCGCCCGCTGCAAATGGCAGGATATAAACCGAAATAGTCTCGGAAACAGAACCTAATGAAAAAGTTAAAATACCCCCGAGAATTGCAGTGCATGCTGCAATAAAATTCAGCCAGAGAGCTTTTTTCTTTGAAAATCCGGCGTGTAACAAAACCCCGAAATCGCTGATCTCCTGCGGAATTTCGTGAACCACTACAGCCAGAGTAGTTGCTATTCCAACTTCTGTAGAAGCCATCCATGCTGCTGCAATCAATACACCATCAGTAAAATTATGCAGACTATCAGTCAATAAACTGATATAGCCCAAAGGTGCTTCTTTATGCTGATGATCGGCTTCGTGAACATGTTCGTGTCCGTTCTCATCCTCAAGATTATGATTATGATGCCAGTGAATAAATTTTTCAAAAACAAACATGATTACAAGTCCGGAAATTACAAGTAATCCAATCGTTTGACTATTTGCTATCAAATGAAACGATTCCGGAATAAGGATAAAAAACGTATTGCCGAACAAAGCTCCGACAGCAAAACTGACCAAGATGAAAATCATGCGTTTTAATTGTGCGGCACGCATTGCAAGTAATAAAAGTCCCGAAAACGAGAGAAGGCTAACCATTAATGTACTGCCAATTGCTCCAATCCAAACATCTACCATTCTGCTTATTATATTTTAAACCACTTTGAACTATATACTACAATGATGCAAACATAATGTTTTTAAAAGAGAAAAATATTTTACCGTTTCAGAAACGGTTTTCAGAGTTCAGCTATTCCCATGATTTGATGGTTGTATTGTTATTTTCAAGAAATGATCTTAATTCTATTTCGCAAGAATTTTACCAGCTAAAAAAAGCAAATTGTCATCATTTTGCCTGTGTGGCTGGTATTTTTGCTAAAGTACCTGATGTTTTTTCTACATAACCAGCATTTTAACAAGCGCCAGATAGGTCAGGCATGTTCGGAAATTTCATTCCTTTGTAAAAGGAAAAGGGCGATCTGAATCAAATAGACAACAGATGCTACCAGACAGAAATAAGCTCCAATCTGCCAACCTCCTAATCCCCATTCGCCAACTTTCGGGGGCCAAAACGCTATAAGACACATCAGGCAATTTGCAAGATAAGTCATCTGCATTGCAATCAAAGGATTGTGTTCCTTTGACAATCCCTTTTTCGATTTACCAAGAACAAGATAGGCGCCCAAAAGTAGCATCACTATTGGAATAACATAAGCCAATAATTCCTGAAAATTGGTTGGCCACATGTTGCCGCTGAAAATGACCGACAGTGTCACTCCTGCTGCCATCAGCCCAACAATATAGGCGATTAACTTCTCAACTTTAAAAAGTGAGCCTGAGATGACAAAACGTATTGTTGCAAAGGTAATGAAAACAGAAAGGAAAGCAGGTGAAGCTATTTGCCATGCATCCCCGATGAGCGCTTCCAGAGGAGACGTACTCCAGCTAAAAGGCAGAAACAGGCCAATTATTCCGGAAATACCTGTAACTGCCAATATCTGATGAGCATTCCATCCATTTAATTTACGTAAGTTTATTTTCATTGCTGCTTGTATTAGAATCCATTAAAGGTAAGTTAAAAATATATATGTTTACAACTTCTGAACTAAATTGTAATCCATTTCATGACTGATTATTGTTATGTTTTGCAGGTAATCCTAAAATAATTTTTGCTAAATTTTAAGCAGCTTTTGTAACGAAACTTCAAAATTCTCATTGCTTTTAACCCTGCGTTTAAAAAATAATGGCATTTTTCATCCGTTACTTTTATAACAGAAACCCGCCAGTTCGTTTTTATTTGGTTTATAACCGGCAGGCTACAAAAGAAAACGGCTTAAAAACGATAACCAATCCTTATAGAATACCTGTATCCCAAATCCCATGTATTATAACTTCCGTTTTTCTTAAATTCACCAGGTTTAATCACCCATTCATAACCAGGAATGTGGTTCTCAAGATAATTATTAAGTCTTTCAAAGAATTCCGACTCCTGGTCAGGACTTAATGTCGTATTAAGAACAGTATTCAGTCCATAGCTGCCGAATCCAGGTCCAATTAAAATCATGTCAACTGCCAGTTTGTCCCAGAATACAAATTGATATCCCAATTCAAAACCAATTGTATGAATGTTTAATTTTAAATCAGTTAACACATCTCCGTTAAAAGTCTGTCCGTCCATTTGCCAGTTAACTCCCCTTGTCAGATGATTGTATGCATAATATGGCCCGATATAGATACCACGCGGTGCACTATATTTGTTTTCTTTTTTCAGGTAAAACCGATAATCGCATGAAAAATGAAATCCTTTGTCTGAATAATCTGTGTTTATTCCAAGAGAATCAGCCACATCACTTAAAAATCTGGGTAATGAAAAACTACCAACTCCAACGCTGAACGATTGGTTGTTAGGTAAAATCCTTTCGTACGTAACCGTGAAAAACCTTGTTGAAATTAATGATGGATTGGTTACATTAACCAAAATGGTGTTTTTACGAACCTTTAATTCGGGCTTTGCAACAGGCATTCCAAGCGATCTGACTGAATCTGAAGTTTGCGTTTCCTGTCCAATAACTTTAAAAGTCACAACAAAAAACGAAACAATGAATATTCCGGTGATGTAATTGAGTTTTTTCATATTTCAGGTTATTAATTAAGTATTCTATTTTTTCTGATAATGAGCCAAAGCTTATACAAAGTTGATAAAAAGAAATTGCTTTGAAAAAATTTCAAAAATATTTCAGAGTTCTGAAAGCATTTGTCCGCATCAGAAATTTAATTGTATTTTTATCATAACAAATACAAAACAAAAGAAGTGTGTCGTCAATAATAAAAAAATCAGCCAGGATTTTAAAATATATCATATTTTCTGTGGCAATTCTTTTTTTATTAATGGTCGGGATTGTAAATCTTCCATTTGCACACACTTACATAACAAATAAAACAAATTCAGTATTAAATAAAAACGGTATTCCTCTGCATGTCGGGAAAATTTCGCTGCTGCTGAACGGCAAAATCGGTCTGAAAGAAGTACGAATGATTCAACCACAGGGAGATACAATAATTTATGCAGGCGAAATCAGAATCTTCGTAAATCCGGTACCATTATTTTCGAAAAAAATTGAAGTCGTTTCTTTAAACTTAAAGGATGTCACAGTAAATCTGCTTACCGATTCAATTACCGGAAATCTGAATATTATCAGCGCTTTCAATCCTTCGGGAAAAAAGGCAGATAAAAAAATTGAACAAACTGCCAAAAGTGAGACTCCGTGGGAGATTGAGGCTAAAAGCATCCATCTGAAAAATGTCAGATTTCTATTCGAAAGCCACGATGCAGGAATCATGATCAGTGAAAAACTTGCGAAAGCAAAAATAGATTTTGATACATTCTCAATTTTGAAAAAGCAGATCGATATCGGGAAACTTGAAATTGACAATTCTTCCGGAGAGCTTGTACTTTGGGAAAACAGGAAAACAGAAACAGATGCCACAGGTACACCAGCCGACTGGAAATTTTCGGCTAAGGATTTTGAAATCAACGACCTGGACTTTACTTTCAACCAGCCTGACATTGGCCGGAAATTAGATGTTCAGCTCAAAAAAGGAGAATTTTCGCTCGAAAAAATCGACCTGGCAAATCAGGAAATCCTTGTGAGGGAAATCGGGTTAAATAAACCAGTGGTGAATTTCTTCAGCTCCAAAAAAAATGAAATCGTGGAAGAGGTATCTAAATCGTCAGAATCGTTTGAGATTCCTGCTATTCCATGGACCATAGAAATTCAGAAGCTGAAAATTGATGAGGGTTATTTAAACCAAAAATCTGAAGAAAAAGTTAATACAGGAGATGAAAGATGGATGCCTGTGCAAGGATTAAATGCCTCTTTCGACAATATTGTTTTATCACCTGCAGGGTATTCCCTGAATCTCAGGGATCTTTCGTTTGCACTTTCAAACACTCTGAAATTAAAGTCAGGATCGCTGAAACTCAATACTGACAAGCTTCAGAACATTGATTTGTCGTTAAATCTTTCTTCCGGAATTAACAGCAACCGTAAAAGCTGGTTTTCGAAAGACACAACATTCAGCTTGAATATTGAATTGTCAGGCTCTGCAAAATCGGTGAATATTAAAAATATTGATTTGAAGTCAACATCAGGTTTCGATTTTCACATGAACGGGCAAATCAGTGATATTTTTGACATGCAACAAACAGGATGCAACCTTCAGTTCAAAACCGGTAATATTACAAAGGAACAAATTTCGTCTGTCATCAATCTTGTTCAACCGGCAATTCAGCTGCCCGATTTCACGCATTTCACGGTTTCAGGAAAAATCGGGAACAAACTTCTTTTCCCGGTTTTTAAAGTCAGTCTTGCCAGCAGTTCCGGTAATGTCGATGCAGAAGGAAAATTCGATATTAAAAACTTAAAAGGAGATGTAAATGCTTCGTTTACAGATATTTTATTAAGCAGTCTGTTTGGAAATGCATTACCGGAAAGAATTTCGGGAAATGTTAAATTAAATGGCGGCATAAACAAGAACCAATTACCTGATGGCGAAGCATTTATCAAAATAGATTCTGTTACTTATAAAAATAAAACCACCCGGAACATTGAATTAAGCGCGAGCGGGAACAACGGGGAATTTACATACACTGTAAATGCAGCCGACACTTCATTAAACTGCAATGTTGCCGGAACTTTTGCAATTACCCGCGAAAAAGCTTTCAAAGGATCGGTTAACGGCCACATAAAAATAAATTTGGCAGGATTGAACCTTTCGCCAAATCCTTTGGCTCTGGAAACCGGAATTGACGCCGGTTTCGAATATTCCCCCCCGGCAATTGATTCGTACCTGAAATTAAATGACTTTACAGTTTCGAACCAAAAATCAAAGGAATCGGTTAAAAAGACTGAATTCTATCTGAAAAGCACTGACAGTCTGATTATTTCTGATTTGGAGTCTGATTTTCTTTCACTTAGTTTAAATAGTAAAGCTTCGTTTGCCGACTTTCAAAAAGCTTTTGAATCGACGAATTTAAAAAATGTGATTAACCTTGACTCCACAAATTTTATTAACCTGAAAGAAATCGCTGAACTTTCGCCGTTTAATCTTGACGTTAAAGTGAGCCACGATCCGGTTTTTAACCTGTTTATCCCCGATTCGGTTCTGGATTTCAGCGACATTGCATTACATATCTCAAAAGCAACAACTGACAGCCAGATTGAAACAAAACTGACAACAGACCGGATTAATTATAACAAGGTAAATATTTATCAACCGCATCTGAATGCACTGATAGACAACGGGAAAATCAGCATTCAGGCAGAAACAGACAGCGTTATTGCCAATGAAATTAAATCGCGTAAATCGGGAATTAATTTCGAAGTCGCACCGGGAAATATTCTGGGCGAACTCGAGATTTTCGCTGATAACGACAGTGTTCTTCACGATATCGGATTCCAGGCAAAACGTGAAAGGGAAAATGTAATATTCAGTTCCACAAAACCTGAGTGGATCATTAACCGGATTCCATGGTCTCTTTCACCTCCCGTATTCATGATCTTCAATACTGACTCAAAAAATCTGGTTACAGAACTAAGCCTGGCTTCTGATAATAAGCACCTTGAACTGAAAGGAAATCTTTCGGATATGACAGAACTCAAATTTTCAAATTTCGAGTTGTCAGATCTTGAATTTCCCGGGTTGTCCGGTTTACTTCCCGAAGGAACATTGAACGGCAATGTCACCTTCAACCGGAAAGAAAATGACAAGGCTGAATTGAACCTTGTAATGGACGACATGAAATGGAATGACTTCCGGTTTAATCAGATTGCTGCAAACGGTTATCTTATTGCCGATTCCACCGGAATTCCGGATAGTAAACTTCTGATCACGGCCGATGATTCAATGACAGTCGATGTTCAGGTAAAATCGGATAAGGTAAATGATGAATTCGAAATAGAAAGTGAGTTTGACAAAATCCGTTTTCAGTTGCTTGAACCATTTATCAGCGATTTTGCCGGTAACCTTCACGGAGTGACCGGCGGTAAAATAAAAATTGCCACAAAAAAAAGTAATTCCTCTTTAAACGGAGAAATCAGGTTTAATGATTTCGGGTTGAAAATTGTTCCGCTTCAGGCCTGGCTCATTGTCCCTGACAATAAAATCAGTATTAAGGATAACCTGTTCATTTTTAATGATTTCACTGTAATCGACAGTTTAGGGCGCCCGTTAAAGGTAAACGGGAATATCAAATATGTAAACAGCGACGAAATACTGGTTGATCTGAATGTGGATGCTGACCGGATTAACCTGATGAATATAACCGAATCGCCGGATGTCCCGCTGTTCGGTTCGTTAATTGTAAACTCTTCGTTAAAAATTGGTGGTTCACTTTATCATCCTTCCGTAAAAGGGAGTATTGAACTTGAAAATGGAACCAACCTGACTTACCAGATGATACAGGATATTTCGGTTGGCGGTAATCAGAAAGATGTTGTTTTTGCATCAATCAACGACAGCATGCAGATTATTTATCCCGAAAACCTGACGAAGGAAAAAACCACTAATTTGCCTTTGATCGAAACTACAGTCCGTATCAATCCAAACAGTGTTTTCAATTTAAAAGTTTCAGATGTTTATAATGTCGATATTAAAATCTCGGGCAATGGTTTGCTTAACTACAATATTCTGCCTAACAACACGATGAGCCTGAATGGAAATTACCAGATTCAGACAGGCGAATGCAAACTGAAAATAACCGGCTGGCCTTTAAAAAACTTCGTAATAAAACCCGGTAGCTCTTTTAACTGGAACGGAAGTGTTGATAATCCATTCCTCGATCTTGAAGCGACAAGCAGGATAAAAGGATCATACACCAATCCGATCGACAATAAAAACCGGGTTGTGGATTTTATTGTATCAATGAAGCTTAAAAACCAGCTTTCCAACCTCGACATCTTATTCGATATCCAAAGCAACGATCAATATATTACAAGTGTGCTAAACGCACTTTCAAGGGATGAACTAATGCGACAGGCAATCAACCTGCTGCTCTTCGAAACCATTGAAATTCCGGGAGTTGAAAGTTCAGGCAACTACCTGATGTCGCAGGTGAACAGTTTCTGGGAATCGGGTTTGAATACGTTGACAAGTGAAAAACTGAACAAAACAAAACTTTCCTTCGGAATTGACACTTACAACCAATCAACCGCTTCCGGCGGGCAACAGGAAAAAACAAGTTTTACTTACGAAATGGAACACAAGTTCAAGAACGACAGGGCCACAATTAAATTATCGGGCCGACTCAACGATTACAACGAAGGCGCATATCAAACCAACAGCCTGTTTGAGAATTTTATTTTTGAATACGCACTTGATTCGATGAACACTAAAAACCTGAAACTTTACGAGAAACGCGATTATGAGGATATGCTCGAAGGTGAAGTTGTTAAATATGGATTTGGATTTCTTTACAGGAAGAATTACAAACGGCTGAGCGATATCTGGCGTAGCGAAAAAAAATCGAAAGCCAAAAATTCAAAAAGCAGTAACGGACAAAAATGAGCAGAAGAAATTATATATCGTTGTTTGTCTTGATTATTGCAGTTTTGCAGCTTCAATCGTGTTCAAATACAAAATTTCTTACTGGCGACCAAAAATTATACACCGGTCGTAAAAAAATCCAGGTGATCAGCGCTGAAAAAGGAAAAACGATAAAACCAGCCGAAGAAATTGCCGGTCAGATTACGCTGGTTCAGCCGAATAACTCGTTGATGGGCAAAAGAGTGTTGCCACCTGTCGGTTTATGGTTTTACAATTACCGAAAACCTGATGAAGGAAAATCGGGTGGATTTTTGTACAGAAAACTGAAAAAAGAGCCGGTGTTGCTTTCAATTGTCAATCCCGAACAACGCTGTCTGAAAATAGAATCTGAACTTTTCGTCAACGGGTATTTTAATTCGAATGCAACCTTTAAAATCGACACTTCACAGAGCAATCCGAAGAAGGCAAAAATTGAATACCAGGTTGAAGTTACCCAACCGTATCTGCTGAATACGATCATGAATCCGCCTGCATGTGATTCAATTGACACCCTTATCAACAGGTTTACGCCTGAACTGAATCTGAAAAGCGGCGATGTTTTCAGTCTTCAGACAATCAGAAATGAAAAACAGAAACTGGCATCGATGATCATTGAAAAGGGGTACTATTTCTTTAGTCCGGAAAATATCGAAGTTATTGCAGACACAACTGACATTCCGTTCAGGATCAATCTATTAATCAGAAAAAAGACCGATATTGAACCTTATGTTTGCCGGAAATATTCTATCAATAAAGTCGGCGTTCTGATCAATCAGTCAACTGGTTCCGAAAATACAAACCTTCCGTACGATACAATCACTTACGATGGCATTTACATAACCGGGCAGACTACTTACCTTAAACCTCAGACTGTCAGCAGGGCAATTCTGTTTCGCGAAGGCGACATTTATTCCGAAACCAAACACAAAGGCACAATCCCGCTTCTGAATAATTATGGAGTCTTCGAATCGGTGCGGATGGAGTTTACAGTTGTCGATACTTTACAACATAAAATGGATTTGCTGGTTGAATTGAGGCCCAAAAAAGATGTCAGTCTCAACATTGAAGGCGCTGTTCAGGCTAAATCAACCGGATTTGCCGGTCCAAATACAGAAATTACCATTGCTCACGCCAATATTTCGCATTCGGCAAACCGTTTGCAGTTAAAAACCTTTGGCGGTTTCGAATGGCAGTGGGGAAGCAAAAGCGAAGACGAACTTGGATCGAATTCTTACAATGCTGGTATCAATTCATCATTTATTTTCCCGAGGATGATGGTGCCATTTAAATCGATCAGGGAGAACAGTTCTCTCATTGCAAAGTCAGTTGGTACGCTGGGTTTCGAGTTTATCAATAATGTACGGTATTACCGGATGAATTCGGTGAATACAAGTTTTGGATACCAGTGGAATAAAAAACAAAACATAACTCACCAGCTTTATCCGGTCAGAATAAATATTGTTTCGCTGAAACAAACCACTGCCGAATTTGATTCAATCGTCAAAACCAATCCTTATGTAAAAAAGAGTTTTGAAGAACAGACGATTATCGGGCCACGGTACTATTTCTCGTACGACAACACTGCAGGAACAAAAAACGGAATATATTTTACCGGAGAAATCAGCACTTCGGGAAATCTCATTTATCTGATCAACCAGTTTGGAAACAAAGAAAAACCATACCAGTTACTTGGTGAAGTTTACTCGCAGTTTATAAAAACAACTGTCGATTTGAGGTATTACACAAATACGCCTAAACAAGGCTGGATAATGCGGTTTTATGCAGGTAACGGATTTTCGTACGGAAACTCAGAGGTCATGCCTTATGTTGAACAATATTACAGCGGAGGATCGAACAGTTTAAGAGGTTTTATTGCCCGTTCGCTGGGGCCGGGAGGTTACAAACCACAGGAATATAACGGTATCGTTGATCAGACAGGAGATATTAAACTGGAAATGAATGTGGAATACCGTTTCCCTTTGACAAAAATGCTGCATAGCGCCCTTTTTCTTGAATCAGGAAATGTCTGGTTGTTGAATCCCGATGTAAACCGACCCAATTCACAGTTCAAATTTGATACTTTTGCAAATCAGCTAGCTGTCGATACCGGATTGGGATTGAGATTCGATTTCGACTTTTTTGTACTTCGCACCGATTTTGGCATCCCGTTGCGATATCCTTACAATGAAGGAAACGGAAACTGGGTCCCGTTCAACGAAATGTTTTCAAAAACAAAGCTGAACATCGCAATCGGTTATCCATTCTGATCAGTTTGAATAAATCAGTTTGGCAAGTATTAAATAATTTTTCAAATCAGATGATTGAGTCAATGGATATCTGCAATTAAATATTACTATTTTTGAACATAAAAACATCAAACATGAATATCACTCATCTTGGAGAAGCTATTTATAAATCACCTGTCAAAAGGACAATAAACGATAATCTCAGAGTACCTGAGTATATTATAAACGACACTGGTTCAGCTTCAAAGCCTGGATTGCAATTCGAATTAGCCGGTCCCCGCGAAAAAATATTTTTTGATCCGGCGAAAACAAAAGCCGGAATTGTTACCTGTGGCGGACTCTGCCCTGGTTTAAACGATGTAATACGGTCTGTTTTTCTGGAACTTCATCATGCTTACAGAGTTAAGGAAATATATGGTTTCAGGGGCGGTTACGGCGGACTTGATCCCGACTGTCCGTACAAACCTCTTTTACTTACTCCTGAATTTGTTGACGACATTCACCGTGAAGGCGGAACGGTACTGGGAACTTCACGCGGGCCGGTTGATGTGGTGCGCGCTGTCGATAATCTGATCAATCTGGGGATAAATATTTTATTTACCATCGGTGGCGACGGGACGCAAAGAGGTGGCAACGCACTTTTTCAGGAAGCAAAGAAACGCGGACATGCCCTTTCGGTTGTGGGAATTCCGAAGACTATCGATAATGACGTCGCCTTTGTAACAAGGACTTTCGGATACCTCACTGCAGTGCAGGAAGCTTCGGTTGTTCTCGACCGGGCACATATTGAAGCGCGAAGCGTTGAAAACGGAATTTCGCTTGTAAAACTGATGGGCCGGAATGCCGGTTTTATAGCTGCAGGCGCCACTGTTTCGAGCCAGGATGTCAATTTTACACTGGTACCCGAAGTTCCTTTTAAACTTGAAGGCGAAGGGGGTTTTCTGAATGTTCTGAAACAGCGGATTCTCGAAAGACATCATGCAATGATCGTTGTTGCAGAAGGCGCCGGACAGGATTTAATAGAAAATACAGGAACAAAGGATGCATCAGGAAATGTGGTATTAAATGATATTGGTATTTTCCTTCGTAATAAAATCGGTGAATATTTTAAAGCTGAAAAAATACCGGTTGTGCTCAGGTATTTCGACCCGAGTTATATTATCAGGAGCAGCCGTGCCAATGCCGAAGATTCAATTTTGTGCGACCTTTTTGCACGCAATGCGGTTCATGCTGCAATGGCAGGGAAAACAGGGCTTGTCATCGGTTATCTTCACGACCTTTTTATTCATGTACCAATTGAAATGCTTGCAAGCAGAACAAAGAGACTTGATGTAAACGGTTTTGTCTGGAATGCTGTTCTGGCAGCCACAGGCCAACCTGAACGTTTCAAATGACCTGAAATCAACATTGATTTTTTGCATAAAAAAACTACCAGACAACATCCGGTAGTTTTTTGTTTTATCACTTTCAGATATTATTTCTTTATCTCAAATTCTCCAATCATCGGTATTTCAAGGGCAAGTTCCTGACGAACCATGTTTTCAAGAAACATTTCGGCCTGAATAAACTGTGCAGCAGTTACCGGGGAGATTGATTTTGCCATTTTTTTATAAGTTTTATCCCAGAGTTTAATAAAACTGGTCTGTATATTCAACGAAGCTTTTACTAGCGCATCGGCATCGGCTCCGGTAAGATTTTCATATTTATCGGCATAAGCAACAATATTATTGGCACGTTTCATACCAATCTCTTTACGGGCAGTTTCATATTCATCGTACAACTGCCAGAATAAATCAGCTTTTGCAGCATCAATTTTCATGTGCTTGGCAATCAGATCCCTTTTCTCCATCCCATACATACTCTGCATTAATTTAACCTCATCGGTGATGATCTGAGCTTTCAATGATAAGGCAAACACAGCAATAATGGCTATCAGAATAAACTTTTTCATAATTTTTAAATTTGTTTTGATTTATAAAATGTTATTTATTTAGTGAATTTCGAAATAAACACCAAAATTAAATAACATAATAGTACTTTACAAATCGATTCAACTGTAAACCCTTATTTTCAGAAATTATTTTTCAGCGATTATCAACATTTTCCTTAAACCAGTTCACTGGTTTATCAAAACCGTTTGATTCGGCGAATTCTTTTGCCTGATGCATGAAAGCCTGAAGTCTTGTCTCGATTCCGTTGTCTTCCTGCCCGTCGTATGCGTAATTCAGCCAGGGAATGTTGTGATGTTCTTTTTTGAAATCGTTGGAAACCGCACAAATAATAGTTCCGGGCATACAGGTAAACGGTAAAATATTTGCCACTCCCGAAATATTCATTTCAACCAGTCCGGCCGCTGAACCCAATGCAATCGGCGGGTCACCATCGTAATCTTTATGAATGTAAGGACTGCAAAGTTTCAGAATCTCATCAATCTCAAGTTCTTTCCGCATATTCAGATAATCCTCCACCCTTCCGTTCAGTTTTTTGGCAACAAAGTGCTGGTAAACCTGCTGAACTTTCGATTTAAACAGTCCTTTCATGTCACCCTTCCAAACACTATCGCGCCAATAACGGTATGATGAATAATGAAGCCATTCTCCAAATGGGGAAATAATTGTCTCTGCACCAAGTGCTTCGAGTCTTTCAATCAGAAAACCACTGCAAAATGGATTATCGCGCATAAAAATTTCGCCAACCACTGCAATTACCGGTTTCCGCTTTTCGTAATTTGCTTCTATTCGATGAAAGGCTTTTCCGGCCCTTTCCAGAATATCCCCCACATTTTTTGCACCTTTCGATACATCATCTTCCAGTTCCTTGCGGTATTTGAGGTAAATTCTATTTGATTCGCCTTTATTCAGTTCATAAGGACGGCGTTCCTGAAGAAACCTCCGGAGAATATCGAGCCCTACAATTCCCGACCATGCGCTTTTTCTGAAAATTACTGATTTATCACCGGCAAGGTCGGCATAGGCATCGTTGTTGCTGGGTGTCATTATGTGCACATCGTGATATCCAAGTTTATCGAAAATGATCCGGTGAAGTTTATTGTAATCTCCAAACCTGCACGGACCATTGTGATCGGGCATGAAGAAACTGGTCTTTTTCGGATCAACTCCGGGCTCCATCAGCTTTTTAAGGAAACTTCCGGTTGTACAAATTGCCGGAAAACATTCCTGCCCGTTGGTATGTTTCCGGGCAATTTCCAAATCGGTGGCATCCTGCATTGGCAAAACCCTTGCATCAATTCCTGCACTTCTGGCTGCAGCTGCAATCACGTAAACCGTATCACCTGCGTATGGAAGATATAAAGTCCTTCCATCAAGACTTTTAGAATGAACCACTCCGGGCTTTTCAATTTCAGCAGTTTTATTTTTTACTTTCTGATATCCCTCAAGACTGTCGAGAAATGCTTCGCAGCGGGTGATCATTCCGGCATCGGCGCTGTGTTCATCCACTTCAAGGTGAAGGTACGGCTTGCCTTTCAACTCCTTTCTCACAAAATGAGTAAGGAAGGAATCAGGCCCGCACCTGAAGTTGCCTAAATAAACTGCAAACAGGTTTTCGTTTTTATGCACAACCCGGCTTGCCGACATTATTTTCTGCCCGTTTGGCCAGTACATCATTTTGTAATCACTGAAAATATTTTCTTCGTAAAGCGGAAGAAAATCGACCGGTATCGGAAGTGTGTTAAGATTGATCAGCTTCTCAACCAGCCGCAAGTTGAGCAAAGGATCGGTGGTATTGTAAGGCCGGCCAAGAATAACAAGGGCTTTTTTATCTTTGGGAAGTGTTGCCATTACTTCCTTTCCCCTTTTCAAAACAGCCTGTTCGAATTTTGTCTGTTCAGCGTCGGCAATATCGATCACCTTTTTGGTTTTCGATTCAGGAATGCCGAATTTCTCTTTCATAAAGGCGGAAAGCTCTTTTTTCAAAGCTCTTTCGAAATACCTGAAATGAAGAGTTGGCGTTAAAAACCTTTCCCTGATTTTCGGGTCGGTGAAAGCGCTCCGCACCATAAACGGAAATGACTGAACCCACGGACAGTTGCAATTATTGGTCGGATTTTCAGCGTTCCCTTTGGCATTTACAATAAATGGCTGAAAAATATAATCGACTTTTTTATTTAAAAGATTATCGACATGACCGTGCATCAGTTCCACCGGCAAACAAGTTTCCGAAACCATCAGTTCAATCGAACGGGTTACAATTTGCTGATCGGAAGGATCGGAAATAACAATCCTGAATCCCAGTTTTTCAAAAAAGGTCCGCCAGAACGGAAACTGCTGATAAAATATCATCAAGGCACGGGGAATTCCGATGGTTACTTTACCATTCTCAGACTCTTCGCGGTAATCGCCCAGCAACATTTCAAGTCTTTCCTCAAATAAATTGGGAATGTCTTTCCCTTTTCCCTTCCGTTCGTCGAGTTCGTATTTTTCGCAACGGCCACCGTAAAATAGTTTCCTTGGTTCACCTTCAATTTTTATCTGCTGAATCTCGCAGTTATTTGTACAGGCATGACAAACAAAACTCGAAACTGTAAATGGTATTTTACTGATATCAAATCCTTTAAAACGGGTTTTCTGCCCTGCTTTCATTGAATTTCTTGCCAGAATTGCAGCTCCGATTGCCCCGGTTACATCAAAATGCGGCGGAATTATAATGGGTTTCCCTGTCACCTTTTCGAATGCGGCAACCACAGCTTTATTATTTGTAACTCCACCCTGAAAAAATATTTTTTCTCCAACCGGTTTGTCACCCACAACCTTGTGAATATAATTTTGAACTATTGAATATGCCAGACCACCTACCAGATCTGGAACATCGGCGCCTTTTTGCTGGTGCGAGTTCAGATCAGACTCCATGAAAACGGTGCACCGGTCGCCAAGTTTGACTGGTTTTTCTGATTTAAACGCCAGATCGGCAAACTGCTCCACAATCGAAATATCAAGTTTGTCGGCCTGTTCTTCCAAAAAGGAACCAGTACCTGCCGCGCAAACCTTGTTCATTTCAAAATCGACCACCACCCCGTTTTCAATGCTGATGTATTTCGAATCCTGACCACCGATCTCGAAAATAGTATCAACTGCAGGATCGAAGGCTATTGCAGCGGTTGCCTGGGCTGTAATTTCGTTCTGAATGATATCGGCACCAACAAAATCGCCCGTCAGGTAACGTCCCGATCCGGTTGTGCCAACGGCTGTCACCAGAACATGTTCTCCGATTTCATCATAAATCTCGCTCAATCCGCGCTGAATGGCGTTCAGCGGTTTTGAAGCTGTGGGAAGATACCGGCGTGCAATAACATTATTGTGTTCATCGATTAAAACCACATTTGTACTGAGCGAACCAACATCGATTCCGAGTGCAACTTCAGTTTTGGTGCCATCTTTCGGAATTTCCTTAACTTTTTTGTTATAAACACCTTTTGTAACATTTAAAACACTGTGCCTGGCCGAATTAGTCCTGTCACTGACCAGGTAATTTTTCAGTTCTTCTGTTCCCTTAAAAGGTAAAACCTGACCATTCAGACTGTTTAACGAATAGAAAATTGCACCCAAAGCACCCATGGAAGCATGGTATTCAGGAATTATCAACTCCTCATCATTCAATTCGAAAATCTCCCTGAAAGCACGTACCATTCCTACATTGGCAGCTACCCCACCCTGAAAAATAAATGGCTTTTCGAATTTTTTGCCGCGTCCCAAAGTGCTTTTAAAATTACGGGCAACGGCAAAACACAATCCGGCAACAATATCGTGAAGCGGTGTGGCAATTTGCTGAAGATGAATCATGTCGCTTTTGGCAAACACACTGCATCTGCCTGCAATGCGGGGTGGATTTACCGATTTTAATGCCAGTTCTCCGAATTCCTTTTCGATGGGGACTTCAATGCGGTTGGCCTGCTGATCGAGAAACGATCCGGTACCGGCAGCGCACAAACTGTTCATGGAAAAGTCGGATAACCGCGAATAAGATGTGGTTGAACCGTTTTCCATAAAAATAAGTTTCGAATCTTCGCCACCCATTTCAATTATAGTACGGACATGGGGATAAAGCTCTGAAACTGAAGTAGATTGTGCTATTATTTCATTGATAAAAACCCCTCCGGCCAGTTCAGCGGCCTGTTTTCCTCCCGAACCCGTAAATGCCACTTTACCAATTGAATAAAATCCGTATTTCGATATAATTTCATCGAGTACCCGGAGTAAAACATCAAACGGTTTACCATAACAATATTCGTACCTGTTGACAAGAATGTTCCTGTTGTCGTCAATTGCAACGGCATTTACTGAAATAGAACCAATATCAAAACCAAGATGAATTTTTGCGCTTTCTGAGTTTTCTGATGCTTGTTTAATATTTAGTCCTGAATACCTCATTTTCAATTATTTATATTTGGTTTGTACGTTAATTTTGAACTAAAATCAAACAATAATGTGACCTTCAAAGGCGCAAATTAACAATTTATTTGAAATTCACAATAAACCTTAATTTTTGTGAAATATAAGATTCGAGCAGAAAATTTAATTGAATAGAGTGCTAAATACTTACAATCAGGATTAAACACATCAAAAGGCCTGTACTGCTAAAAAATTGAATTTATGCATACCAGTTCAATTCTGAACGTTTGGATAATTTAAACTCCTGATTCTAAATACCTGAGATATATTCCCTTAGTAAAAAGATTTAATTAAAGAATGTTGATTAATTTCCTGAAATCGATTTCCGGTCTATTCAATTTTGATATTATAAACACCTTTAATTAATATTTTATCTGAACCGGGTTTCACCGGAAGTTCAATAAAGTCACCGTTTCTGCGGCCGATGTTAACTTTTTGTTTTCCAAGGTAATAAGTATCACCTTCAACTTTTTCCTGATACAAAATATATGAATCGTTCCCTGATTTCAATATTGCATTCCAAGGCACAGAGTAAGCCGAATCGCTTTCAACAATGATATCTCCTTCGATAAACTGATTATTTACAAATGCACTGCCACTTAAATTTTCAATTGCAGCAAAACAACTGATTGATTTTGTCACATTGTCAATTGCTTTTCCAACCGATGTTATTTTTGCATTGAATTTCAGATCTTTATTTCCGGCCAGGTAAAAATCAACATTCTGTCCTGAATTTACTTTGCTGATATCCCTTTCGAAAACTGAAAGTCGTGCCTGAAAAGTGGCCGGATCAACAACTTCAGCAATAATCTGCTGCGATTCAATGTATTGTCCGATATTTGCATTGATATTTGTAATATAACCTTTAATTGGTGCTTTAACTTTAAATAAATCATAAAATTGCCCGCCTTCTATTTTTGCAGCATCAAGACCAAGAAGCTGAATCTTGAGTTTCAGCGCACTACATTTGGCCATTTCCATATTGTAAGCACTTTCGGCCATGATAAAATCTTTTTTGGCAACAATGTTATCGTTATTTAACTCCTTTTGCCTTTCGTATTCGTTTTTTAACTGTTTGAGCCGGGCCACCGATTCGGCATAATCTTTTTGCATGTCGATAAACTCATTTCCCGAAACCTCGAACATCACCGCTCCCTTACTTATTTCCTGACCGGGTTTGCAATTAATCCGTACAATTAATCCGCGTGCAGGTAAACTAATTTGTGCCTGCCCATTCACGGAGGGAACAACACTGCCCGTAAAATGCACCAGAACGGAGAAAGGAGTGATTGCAGCTTCACCAAATTCCATTTTTTCCGATTCGAACTGGGCTTTTGAAATTTCAATCAGCCCTGTTTCGGGTTCAGCTACCTCAGCCGGTTTATTTTTGCATGAATAAATAAACACGCTTAAAATGAGCATTATCAAAGTCAAATCTGATTTCATAATTGTGATCATTTTGAAAAATATATTAATTCTGAAGTGGAAACATTGTAACCATAAACATTTTCGTAAAATTCAGTCTGAATCTGAAGAGCAGTTTCATAACTGCTGACAAACTGGAAAAAGTTGATTTCGCCGATTTGAAACGACTTTAATGCGGTACGCATAATTTCATCGTGCAAAACCTTGCCCGAAGAATAGTAATTGCCGAGAAGGGCTTTGTATTTCAACTGCTGGTTAATCAACTCGTTCAGGCGGTTTTTAATCATGTTCATTTCATTCTGCGATTTCAGATTTTGCGAATCGCTCATAAACTGTGCAGCATGCGTTCTGCCCCTGTCGCTGCCAAAAAACAGCGGTATGCCAACTCCCACCTGAAATCCCTGATAGTATTTTGAATTTTCATAATGATTTGTACCTAAAAAGTAATTCAGCGAAAAGTCGGGTAAAGTCTGATTTTTCGATACTTTTATTAACGAACTGTAATATTCGTTTTCAAGCTGAAGCAACTGGAAAACAGGCAGTGAATCGGGATTGAAAGTATTTGAAGGCAGAAGTTCGGGTTTGCCCGAAACTGTGAAATCGGTTTCATAATTCATGATTACCTTCAGCTTTTTGTATGCATTGCCGACATCGATATTCAAAGCACTTAATAATATTGAAACCTGATTTTTTTTCGCCTTAATATTTAAAACTTCCAGATTGTTGATGTCACCCAGCGCTGCTCTTTTCTCTGAATTTGCCTGTAAAACAGTAAATAAACTGTCGAGTTTCGTGTAAATATCTCTTTTATTTACATAAAGCTGGTAACTGAAAAATGCATTTGCAACATTTTTGGCACATTCATTTTTCTGAATTTTCAGGTTCATTTCAGCAATCGAAATATCAATTTTTTTCGATTTGCCTGCCGAAGAATACAAGGCAGGAAAACTGAAATTCTGTTGAATCCCCCACACACTTATCGGGTAACCGTTTTCTGCGATGTTGTTTTGGTCGTATCCGTAAGTGATGTTGGTTTTTCCGGGCGAAAAGGCAGTCTTTTTAAGCATTTTCGCCTCTTCCACTTTCAGCGAATAAGCAGCCACTTCACGGTTGTTTTGCAGGGCAATATCAATTACATCGGTTAATTTAAGTTCATTGGTCTGTCCATTTGCAGAAACCGCCGGGATCAATAATAACAACAGTAAAGCAATACCTGCCGAACGGATTATTCTGAACGGGAATAATCTGATTCCTTTGACATTGTAAAAGATTTCGAAAAGTAACGGAAGGGCAATCATTGTAAGCATGGTGGAAGTAACAAGCCCGCCAATCACAACAGTTGCGAGCGGACGTTGAACTTCAGCTCCCGACCCGGTTGACACAGCCATCGGCAAAAATCCCATCGCAGCTGCACCTGCCGTTAACATTACCGGTCGCAGGCGGTTTTTTGTTCCTTTCATTATAATTTCGCGCATATTTGTCATTCCTTCGTGCTGAAGCTCTTTCAAATGCTCAATTAGAACAATTCCGTTTAAAACGGCAATACCAAAAAGGGCAATAAAACCTACACCAGCCGAAACACTAAACGGCATTCCGCGCAACCAGAGAAGAATAACACCACCGACAGTTGCCAACGGAATTGCAGTAAAAATCATGACAGCATCTTTTAACGATTTAAAAGCAAAGTGCAGAAAAATAAAAATCAGCAATAACGAAACCGGAACTGCAATCATCAAACGGCGTGTTGCGTTTTTTAAGTTTTCGAACTGACCGCCGTATTCAATGTAATTCCCCGGAGAAAGTCTGACATTTTCGTTAATTTTTTTCTGAATATCCTCGATTACCGACTGTAAATCGCGGTTACGAACATTTACACTGACCACTACCCTGCGATGTGTGTTATCGCGCGAAATTTTTGCCGGTCCCTCGGTATATTCAATATCGGCAAGTTCTGTAAAAGGCACGCTGCTACCCGTTGACACCGGAACCTGTAACTGCCTGATATCGTTTATATCAGAGCGGTCCTTGTTATCAAAACGCATCACCATATCAAATCTTTTCTCACCTTCAAAAACAACTCCTGTTATTTTCCCTCCAAAAGCTGCTGCCAGGTAAGTATTCAAATTTTCAATATCAACACCGTAATATGCAATTTTAGCCCTGTTATAACTCACTTTGATCTGAGGTAAACCCGTGGTTTTTTCCAAAATAATATCGCCGGCACCGGGAACATCAGCAATCAGATTTTTTATCTCTGCGGCTTTTTTACTGATGTAGTCCAGATCTTCTCCAAAAACTTTAATAGCAATATCAGAGCGAACACCTGTGATCAGTTCGTTAAACCTCATTTCGATGGGCTGCGTAAACTCGTATTCCACACCCGGAATTACTGCTAATGCTTCCTTTAATTTTTCCTCAAGTGCTTCCTTACTATCAGCAACTTTCCATTCTTCTTTCGGTTTGAGTTTGATGATCATATCAATTTCTTCCATCGACATCGGATCGGTTGGTACTTCAGCAGCTCCGATACGCGAAACAATCTGATGCACTTCGTCAGGGAATTCTTTAATGAGAATATTCTCCATTTGAGTGGTCATTTCCACTGTTTTCGAAAGCGAAGTGCCTGTTTTTAAAACCGGTTGAATAACAAAATCGCCTTCATCCAAAGTAGGCACAAATTCACCTCCCATCCGGGAAAATAAAAGTCCGGTAATAATCAGCGAAATAACTGCAAAACTTAACACCCACTTTTTATGATTGCAAGACCATTTTATTACCGGGAAATATGATTTATATGCAATATCCATGATCCAGTCTGAGATGTTCCTCTTTTTTGTTTTCGACGGTTTCAGAAACATTGAGGAAGCGACCGGTAACCAGGTGAGTCCCATTATCATTGCCCCGATTATTGCAAACGAAAACGCCAAAGCCATCGGTCGGAACATTTTCCCTTCAACGCTGCTAAGCGAAAGAATCGGTATAAAAACAATCAGAATTATGACCTGCCCGAAAATTGCTGACTTCATCATTTTTGAAGCTCCCTCAAATGAAATCCTGTCCATAATTGTCTGACGTTGTTCCTGTTCGCTGCCAAGAATCTCATCTTTCTGCAATGTCATTCTTATGGCAATGAATTCAACGATGATCACGGCGCCATCGATTATGATACCAAAGTCTAGAGCTCCCAGGCTCATCAGGTTGGCATCGATCCCGAAAATGTACATCATCGAAATTGTAAAAAGCAAAGCCAGCGGGATCATCGAAGCAATTACCAGCGCAGAACGGACATTACCCAGAATAATGATAACAGTGAACATGACAATAATAGCACCCAGAATCAGGTTTTCTGCAACAGTGGTTGTGGTTTTGGCAATAAGTTCGCTTCTTTCGATAATCGGATTAATAAACACTCCTTCCGGAAGATTCTTCTGAATTTCTTCAACACGCTTTTTCACCTGGTTGATAATGACTTTCGAGTTGCCATGTTTAATCATCATTATCTGTCCGAGAACGGTTTCGCCTTTGCCATTTGCGGTAATTGCACCAAAACGGTTGGCATAACCAAACTGAACCTTTGCAACATCTTTAATTAAAACCGGTGTGCCGTTGTTATTTTTTACCACAATGTTCTCAATATCTTCAAGCGATTTTACCTGCCCGTCGCCCCTGATAAAATAACTCTGGTTGGTTTTTTCGATATATGCGCCACCCGAAATACTGTTATTTCTTTCCAGCGCATTGAAAACTTCAATCAGGCTGATGTCAAAACTCTTGAGTAATGCCGGATTAACCGCTGCTTCGTATTGTTTTAAATAACCGCCCCAGCTGTTTATTTCCACAACCCCGTTGATGCCCGACAACCGCCTACGGATGATCCAGTCCTGAATTGTCCTTAAATCCATGGCTGAATATTTGCCCTCGTATCCTGGTTTTACATCGACAATGTACTGGTAAATTTCGCCAAGACCGGTTGTAATCGGCCCCATTTCGGGTGTTCCGTAAATCTCGGGAATGTTTGCCGAAGCACTTTTTATTTTTTCGGCAATAAGCTGCCGTGGAAGATAAGTCCCCAGTTTATCATCGAGAACAACTGTAACCACAGAAATTCCAAATTTCGAAACTGACCTGATTTCTTTTACACCCGGCAGATTTGCCATTTCCATCTCAACAGGGGCTGTTATAAACTGTTCAATTTCTTGTGTGGATAAATTGCCTGAAGTTGTAATTACCTGTACCTGGTTATTCGTAATATCGGGAACCGCACCGACCGGAATCTGTGATATAGCAAACAATCCGAATGCTGCCACGGTAAGCGTAAACAGGATTACAATTAGCTTATTATTTACGCTGAAATCAATTATTTTTTCCAACATAAGGTTGATGTTTAGTTCAGTTTTATGGGTATTTTAACGACTTTAGTTGATTTAAATTCAAAAATAAAAAAAGTTGTTTTTTTATAGTTAAAGATACAGACCTATTTTGACAAATTACAATTCTGATTCAATGAATTTTGTTGTATTTTCAATGTTATTCAACCATAAATATGAATAAATACAAGCTTTGTGCATTCGGTTTGTCAATATTTTAAATATTCCTGATTTTTAAATTCAACCTTTCAACATCAAATTCAGGAGAACATTTTTTTTATAATTTTGTTTACTGTATAATTTCCTCAATTAGTAAAAACATTAAATAACAAGATTACATTTTCTAACCAAAATTCAATTTTATGAAAAATCTTATTCCAGTTTTTGCACTCTGTACTTTGTTTACAGTTTCGGTTTCAGGCCAGTCAAAATCATACTGGTCGAGCGGTGGTGAAATGTTATTTTCTTTTGCAAATATCACCGACAATGGTGTTGACGAAAGTTCGACATTGCGCTGGGCTCCGGTAATTAACCTGCAGGGAACGTATAATTACGATCTGAATCAAAAAGTCGGAATATTCAGCGGGATTGGCGTTCGTAACGTTGGTTATATATACGAAAATTATCAGGAAAGGACTGAAGAAGGTCATTATTACAAGAAAAAATTCAGGTCGTACAATATTGGTGTTCCGGTTGGAATTAAATTCGGAAATCTAAATAAAACCTTTTTTTACGGAGGCTACGAAGTTGAATTACCATTTGTTTACAAAGAAAAAACCTTTGACCAGGGTGATAAAATAGACAAATTAACAGGTTGGTTCAGTAACCGGATGGAATTATTCCAGCACGGAGTTGTTGCAGGGGTGCAATTCCCGTATGGATTCAATGTCAGATTTAAATATTATATAAGCCAGTTTCACAACCAGAATTACACGCAAAGTGATGGTGTTAAACCTTACGCAGGTCTTGAATCTCACATAATGTACTTTTCTGTTGGGTACAACCTTTCCTGGGATTAATTTTATGAGTCTGCCATAATAAAACAGGCTGTCAATTTTCACTGACAGCCTGTTTTTATTTAAGCAAATTCAATTTACTTTTTAGCTACCGGTGGGTATTTTGTAAAAATCTGGGTTACAGCGTAATTAATATTTTGTTCCCTTTTTTCGGCACTGGCATTTTCTTCCAATGTTTTTGTGCCGGTACCCTGCCATACAATTTTCTCGGTAGCCTTGTCAATCATAGTCACAAACAAAGTACCTTCAACATATTTATCGTAATTGACTTGTGTGGTTGAAAAACCCCCGCCATAACCCCAACGTCCGTATCCATATCCAGCCCCATAGCCTCCAGTAGTTGTAGCAGTAGCTGTTTGTACTTCCTCGCCTTTTATACGAAGGTCAAGTATGATGTCCGCATTATCCGATTTGGTAAATCCCTTGGCGGCCATCTGAGTTTCAACGGCGCTGATCAACCTGTCGCGGTTTAACTGGTTTATTGGCATTTTCATAGTTTCTTCACTCAAAGTATAAGTTTTGTATTTCGAAAAATCGGCAGTCTTATCATAATCGAAACCGACTTTTACAGACGAACATGCAATAAATGCAAATAATACAGGAATCAATAACAGCTTTTTCATGTTTTTTAATTTTACTTGTTTTACAATTGATTAATTATTTTATACGATCGAATATCCTTATTTCAAAGTAAATATAGCACATTTTTCAATTTTCACGAATATTGGTGATTCGCCAATTCAACATATTATTTCAACAAACCTTACAAATTTAAATTATTCTGTCGCAGATGATTTCAGTTTATTTAAAATGCTTTTTTGCTTTATTAAAGGCTTTTGACATCGATTTAAACGAATCCTGCATCCCTTCTTTAATATCTTCCCAGGCATTTTCAGAAGCTTCATCAACTTCTTCGAGCTTTTTCTTCGCCTGAGCATACTTTTGTTCAATTTCCTTCACGTAAGGCTCAATTTTGTCCTTTGCTTCTTTGGCTCCCAAATGTAACTGAAGCTTTGCCTCATCCATTTTCTTTTGCCAGTTATCGATTTCCTTCTTTAACTTTTCAGCTAATTTTTTCTTGTCTTCCTGATTTTCCATACAATTAATATTAAAAGATTACATATCAATGATTTAAACTATTTCTTCCACTGCAGATTCGTGTTTTGTTTCAAGCCAGTTAATAAGCAGATTATATCCCAGCGTCAGTATTATTGCACCTGTAAAAAGCCCGATAAATCCGCTGACTATAAATCCCCCGATTGAGCCGATAAAAACAACAAGCATCGGTGCCGGAGCGCCTCTGCCCATCATAAAAGGTTTTATAATATTATCAACAACGCCGACAAATAACATCCATGCAGTTATTAATATTGCTGTTAAAGTACTTCCGGTTGTCCAAACGTAGATAACCACTCCAAGTGAAACCGGCATTATTCCGATTTGCACAATTGCCAGAATAAGACAGATGATTATCCATAATCCGGCAAGCGGTACTCCAGCAATAACAATACCAATTCCAGCCAATACTGACTGTATAAATGCAACACCCAGAACACCCTTTGCAACGTTTCGAACTGTCAGAGCGATTGAATCTTTCATTCTTTCGCCATGTTTATCAGCAAGTTTAACAAAAAACAGATTTGCAAATTCATCACCTTGTCTGCCGTAAACCATGATTGCACCGCTTATAATGATCGAAACCATTAAAATAAGAATTCCCTTCCCCACAGTAGATATTATACTGAATACGCTCATAACGACATTTTTTAATGTTTCTGAATCAACGTGTTTCGTTAAAAATGTCTGAATATTCTGCGACGCTTCATACCAGAAATCATAAAACTTCTGACCGATCAGAGGCCAGTTTTTTATTTCCTCGATGGGAGGCGGAATCTGCAGTTTTCCATCAACAAAGAAAAAATCCTTAAAATTTTTAATCTCATCAATTGAAGCCAGTAATAAAAACACCATCGGTGCAACAATCAGCATTAACATAATCACCACTATTATGGTAGCAGAAAGCCATTTTTTTCCGTTCAGCCTTTTTGTAATTTTATTATGTAAAGGATAAAGCGTAATTGCTAAAACTGTTGACCATAAAATAATTGTCCAGAAGGGCAGAATAATCCTGACACATAAAATAATTAACAATGAAAGCGTTAAAAGTTGTAAAGCATAATGAATAACTTTATTCTTCGTTATTCCGATTTTTGTTTTTCCGGGTGATTCCATAAAAATTTAGTTCCTGTTTTTAAAAGTTTTCGAGATACTTCCAGGTTAGTTCAATCTAACAAAGATAAATTATATTAGCCCTTCTTGTTCATTTATCAGGATTTAAAATATAAAACCGGGTACAGTTTAAACTCGTCATTTATGTTTTATCGTAAAATGATAAATTCCTTAGTTTTTAATGTAATCCGATGGACTGCAGCCAAATTGTTTTTTGAAAGCCCGCGAAAAATAAGCCGGATCGTTAAAATCGAGCTGGTAACAGATTTCGGCAATCGTACCGGCTTTCTGTTTTAGCAGATCGGCTGCCCTTTGTAACCGAAGCGAACGCATCAATTGTCCGGCAGGCTGATTTATTAATGCATTCAGTTTACGGTTGAGCTGCGAAACACTCATATTTACTTCCTCTGAAAGCTTTTCAGGGGTAAAATCCTGGTTTTCGAAATTGGCTTCTATTTTCGCAATTACTTTTTCGAGGAACAACTGATCTGTTGAAAAAGAGGTAACTTCCGAAGGTTTTATCACGGTTACTTTTCTGAACCGTTCCCTCAGTAACTTACGCTGATTAATCAGATTCCTGATCCTGATTTTTAATTCTTTGCTGCTGAAAGGCTTGGTAAGATAATCATCAGCGCCGGTTTCAAGTCCTTCAAGTTTATCGTCGAACCCGGCTTTTGCCGTTAACATAACAATCGGGATGTGACAGGTCGTTTCGTTTTTTCGCACTTCACGGCAAAACTGAAATCCATTGACTTTTGGCATCATCAGATCTGTAACAATAAGATCTGGAATGCTTTCCCTTGCAACCAGAAAACCATCTTCACCATTCGCAGCTTCCTTTACCTCGAAATCTTTTTCAAGATGTTCCCTGATGAATGTCCTGACATCCCTGTTATCTTCAACAATCAGAATAATTTCCCTGTTGCCGGTAACTGTAACTTCAGCTGATTCAGATATTTCTTCCGGAATTAATTCGTAATCTGAAATATATTGTGTTGTTAAATTCCCTGTTTTATCCCGGATTTCTTTATCTTTTTCATTTGTCTTCTTAACATCAGGCGGAAGAAAAATAACAAACTCAGTCCCCACTCCCACTTTGCTACTCACTGTAACATAACCTCCGTGAAGCTGAATCAATTCCTTTACAAGTGCCAGCCCAATACCTGTTCCTTCAAAATTTTGCATTCCTGATTCTTCAACCTGGTAAAACCGGTCGAAAATGAAAGGCAGATTTTTTTCTGGAATTCCCCTACCATTATCTGCCAAAAAAATCTCAATGTAATTTGAATTAATATTTTTTATCCCTGCTTTTATCTCCCCTCCATTATTTGTAAATTTTAAAGCATTGGAAATCAGGTTACAAAACACCTTTTCCATTTTATCAAGATCGAAAACCACAGGAATTTCTTCCAAAGTTGTTTCAAAGGAAAGTCTAATATTCTTACCTGCAGCCACCGACTCAAACGAAAAAAGTACGTTCTTCAGAAACGAAATCAAATTAAATTGAGATGTGTTTAGTTCCATGTTCCCCGACTCGAGTTTTGAAAGATCGAGCAACTGGTTGATTAAAGTAAGCAAACGCCTTGCATTGCGGCCGACAACCTTTAATTTCGATTTTTCATTGTCGCTGATTACTGATGATAATAAATTTTCTATGTGCCCCAGTATCAATGTTAAAGGCGTGCGGAACTCGTGCGAGATATTTGTAAAAAACTGAGATTTCATCTGGTCGGTATTACGAAGTGCATCAGTTTCTATTTTTTCAAACTTCAACTGGTTTCTGAGTCTGATTCTGTTCATTTCGTACCTGCGGATCAAAATCAGCAAAATCAGCAGAGCCAATCCGAATGAAATATAGGCAAGCCAGGTTTGGTTCCAGGGAGGTTTAACAACCATTTCCACTGAAAGAGCGTCATTATTCCAGACTCCGTCGCTGTTTGTGGCCTTCACCTTTAAAACATATTCACCGGGGGGCAAATGTGTAAATGTCACCGACCGGTTTCCCCCCGTATTAATCCATTTATTGCTGTAATTCTCTAATAAATAGGCATATTGAACTTTTCGCGGAGACGAGAATTCGAGGGCTGCAAATTCAAAAGTTACAATATCTTCTTTGTGCGACAATACTATTCTTTTTGTATTCTCAACTGCCTGACTGAGAATCTCAGGATCTGTTTTATATGAAAGGTTTTTATCACCAAATCTGATTTTTGACAGAACAACCTGAGGTACTGATTCATTTTCCTTAATGTCGCCAGGGAAAAAATAATTGAGCCCTTTTATTCCGCCAAAATAAAGTTCACCAGTTTTACTTTTAAAATATGCGCCTGTATTGAATTCACTGCTCTGCAATCCGTCGTTAACATCAAAATTCGTAAAAATACCGGTCTGAGTGTTTAGTTTCGACAATCCCCCGTTGGTGCTCATCCAGAGATTATTCTCATCGTCTGACAAAATTCCGTAAATAACATTGTTGGGCAGGCCATTTTCTTCAGTGTAATAAAAAAATGTTTTAGTCTGATTATCAAACCTGTTCAATCCACCGTTTGTTCCAATCCACAGATATCTTTCAGGATAAAGAGGATCGGGACAAATCGATTTTATATTACTGTTATTTAATGTGTTAGGTTGGCCCGGATTGTTTTTGTACAATTTAAAAGTTTCGTTTTTTGTATTGAAAAGGAAAAGCCCGAATTTCGTACCAAGCCACAACTGCCGGTTAATATCGCGAAAAATTATTGGTCTGACCTGTTCGTTAAACGACGGACCTGAATAATACAAAACAGAATGAAAGACTCCTTTTTCGGCATCTGTCAGCTTACAAAGATATTTTTCGGTGGCAATCCAAATCAATCCGTCGGGATCTTCGTAAACTGTATAAACTTCCTTTTGCGGAATTCCATTCCTGTCAGCCGGATCGAATTTATAACGCTTGACACTTCCGTTACCGGGATGATATCTGAAAAGTCCCTCGGTGGTTGCAGTCCAGATATTTCCATCTTTTGACTGAATTATCGAAAAAACAATTGTATTTCCGAAAAGGGCCTGATCTCCCCGATTTTTCTCAAAACGCTGTACCTGACCAGTTTTACGATACCACCTGTACAAAACATCGGCACTTATCCATACATTACCAACATTGTCTTCCATTACAGCACGTACACTAAAACCACCGGTGCGGGTCAACTTGTCTGCATTTAAACTGAACACGTTAAACCTGTTGGCTTTGGGATCGTAATAATCGATTCCCATTCCGGTGGTACCTATCCAGAGCAGGTCGGTATTATCGATATAAACGCTTGAAACTGAATTAAAACTGATCGATTGAAAATCAGAAGGATTGTGTGTGAACGAAGAATAACTTTCAGTTTTTGTGTTGAATTTCATGAGTTCAGCCGGTGTTGCAAGCCAAAGATTCCCTTCCCGGTCTTCGGCAATATGAATAATATTTCCCCAACCGTACCTGACCAAATCATATCGATGCGGGAAATAACTGAATTTTCCGTCATTCGGGTTAAACTTTACAAGTCCGCCCAAAGTCCCCAGCCACAACGATCCATCTTTGGTTTTATAAACAGAACTGATCGATTCAGATACTTCATTCCGGGAAGCTGCCTTGTTTCTGGTTATGACCGAATAACGTGTAAAAACACCTGTTTTCCGGTCGAGCCTGTTTAATCCATTTGAAGTACCTATCCATAAAAATCCATCGCCATCAAAAACCAGTGAAAAAACCTGGTTACTGCTGATACTGTTGTCGTTGCCGGGAATATTGTAAAATCTTTTTGAAGTGTAATTCAGGTTTTTTTCATTTATCAACTTCAACCTGAACAATCCGTCGCCACTAGTCGCGACCCAGATATTCCCTTCATCATCTTCGGTTACTGCTTTAATTTCATAAGAATTGCGCAGAGAAATGCTGTCATCTGAAAGATCGACCTTATGAAATATTTCCTTTGCCCTGTCAAAAACGTTTAATCCTCCGTCGTAAGTTCCAACCCAGATTAATCCTCGACTGTCCTCGAACAATGAGGTTATGTAATTGGAAGACACTGTGGTTGAATCGAATGGATTAAACCGGTAAACAACAAAATTATAGCCGTCAAATCTGTTCAGTCCATCTTTTGTACCAAACCACATAAAACCCCTGCTGTCTTTTATTATTGCAAACACAGTATTTTGCGAAAGACCATCATCGATATTTAAATGTTTGAATTTGATTTCATTCGAAATGCCTGTTGCTGCCTGAAAGAAAAATGCAAGCATTAAACAGATCCGGTAATGAATGATGTTTTTCCGGCAGAAATTGTTACATCCAGCGTACTCCATTTTCTAAGTATTAAACAGAAAAGTTCAACTTAAATGTTTGTAACCAGATTCGATTTAAACAATCTGTATGTTAGGTAAATCTATAACAAAAGCTGGTAAATAAAGTTTAAAAGGTATTTAATTAATTATTTACTTTCAACCTGAATTCAACCGAATAATTTTTAATATCTGCCACAACAGAATTATTTTTAAACAATAGTTATATAAAAATGTAATTATCAGATTATTAAAAAAAGATCAGATTAAATCATAAAGCAACCAAATGCGCAAAAATTTCGTAAAACAAGCAAACTATCAACCCGGCTATCCTGAACGAACATACAATTAAAAACCTGTTGCCATGAAATCAATTAAAATGCTTTTGCTTGGATTATTTTTAATCCCATTACTGTCGTGCGAAGAAAACGATGAAAATGAAACAGTAGTCATCAAAACCGATTTGTCGGTTGACATTTCCCTCAATTCCACAATCAAAGAACCAACTTCGCTGAAATCTTCTGTCACAGAACCGGAATACTCATTCACCGGAACCGGTATGTTTTGCCTTGCTGAAAACAAAGATCTGGGAAAAAATCAGTGTGAGATAAGGAATATTAGTCCCGATGTGGGTTGTGTACTTACCTTTTCAGGAATAACGCAGGGAAACAAAATTAACACCTTACTTCTCCGCTGGGACTCGAGGCCAAAAGGCGATTTCAATTTCGATATGCAGAATGAAATCGACATTACTTCGATGGTAAAAGAACAAAAAAACGGCATCATTGAAATCGAACTGACCAGCGCAATTATTCCGCTGGTGAATTGCATCGGAACTGAACCAGATTGCATGTACAGAATTGATCTTGCCGGAATATCTAACTTTGATCTGGCATCGACTGCAAAGTTGAAAATCCCGGTAACGGTGGAAACTTTGGTTTATACAACAAGATTCACTCTTTTTTAGAAACGCATATTTTCACTTTTACCCGGTTTTAGCATAAAATAACTGAATCTGAAGATTTGCCGCATTTATCAGACGGTTTTTCTGATTACTGTTAAATTCCTGTTTTTAACATTTATTGGTTTAATCCGGAAATTTCATTCGAAAATTCATCCTTACTTTGTAATCGAAATAATCACAAGTAAATTATCACTGCTTGCTTAAAACAATTTCATTCGATACAATTACACCGGTGTTTACATATTCAAAACCTCTGGTAATTCTATTAATCCTTAATTTACAATTCATTAAACGATAACATTTAACAGGAAAATCAATGAAGAAGGTTACATTTTTATTCATAATGGTTTTATCATTCAACTTTGTTGTTGTTTTTTCACAGCCCAAAATCATTTTCGACACCGATATTGGCGGAGATGCCGACGACCTGGGTGCGCTCGTCATGCTTCACAATTACGTTAAAAGGGGCGATTGCGAGCTGCTTGCTGTAATGAGTTGGAGCACTGATAAATATGCTGTTCCAGCTATCGATGCAATCAACCGGTTTTATCATCACCCGAATATTCCGATCGGTACCCGGAAAGATGGCACAACAACCGATATTGCGAATTACAACCAGGCAATTGCAGGCAATTTTGAGTACAAACTAACATACAACGATGTTCCCGATGCTGTTGGTTTATACCGGAAAATACTTGCTTCTTCAGCCGACACAAGCATAACGATTGTTACCGTCGGCCCGCTATTGAATATTCAACGTCTCATAAAATCAAAAGCTGATACTTACTCTTCATTAACCGGATCGGATCTGATTTCGAAGAAGGTGAAAGAATTTGTAATGATGGGTGGACAGTTTCCAAAAGGAAAAGACGAGTGGAATTTTAACGGGAATATGCCCGGTGTAACAAAGTTCGTTCTTGAAAATCTTAAGGTACCCATTGTTTTTTCAGGATTTGAACTTGGAGCACAAATTAAGACTGGTGAAACATTCAATAATATCGATCCGGAAACGCCTTTGTACAAAGGTTTTATGTATTTCAGCGAATATGCACCCTGGATGAAAGATCAGTTCAAGGGGAAAATACTTAATAATTCAACTTTCGATCAGACCGCTGTTTTATATGCAGTTAACGGCGGAGTTGATGTACTTTGGGAAAAAGTTTCAGACGGATACTGTGTGGCAGATGAAAAAGGCGGAAACCGCTGGGTAAAGGCTGAAAATTCGAAGCATTCGTACCTGAAACTGATCGAAACTCCGAAATTCATGTCTTTGCTGATAGAAGCAATCATGCTTAACCGGTTTGAAGAAATTGTACCGCCGGACAATGAAAATGAAAACGGCAAGCAATGATTATTTCCAGGTGATTGCCTACCTGAGAATCAATAGAAACAATGTCCGTATCCCCTGTATGTGGGCACTTTGCCAACAATTTGGTTTCCCCTGAACAGAATATATTCATTAAACCGCTCAGCAATTTCACCGGCTTTGGCAGGACGAAAGAATAAAGGATCACCTAAAGTGACTTCTTCATTTTCCGGAATCCTGACCGGAGTCTGAACTTCCCCAAATCCTTCGTTTTTAATCATCTTCAATCCTTTAGGTAAAAACGGAACCGGCCATTTATCGGGCCCTGCATCACCGCTGGCAACAAAACCACCGCTTTTACATGTTGCAACTCCCTGTGTGGGAATACGCGAAACCTGCAATCCGAAACAAAATGCAGCCGAATTCTGATTCGTTTCATAATAGTCGAAAAGATGCGATTGCAAAAATCCTGAACCAGCGGTAACTTCGGTTAACCAAGGCTCTTTTATTGTCGATTTGAGACTGCCCGTGCCACCGCCGTTAAAAATGAAGGAATTCTTTTTTACCGGTTTCAGAAAATCATTTATTACTTTTCTTTTGGCATAAACATCTTTTTCTGATTTATTCTTAATCAATTTTTTGGCAGGATTCAAATGTTTTGCAAATGGATTTTTATCGCCCATTCCGGCGATCTGGGCTTCGTAACCCATTACTCCTGTCAGTTTCAGAAATTCGCATTCGTCAATATTCCTGCAAGCTGCTTTAAATGAACTCAGCGATTCGATTGACGAGCGATAAACACCAAGATGCATCCCGAATGGTTTCCACGACATATCAACATCCACACAAACTTTTGCCGTGAGCAATCCACCTTTTATTTTCCACACTTCATCTATTGCCTCTATTTGTTCCGGACAGTCAACCATCAACATGATCCTGATACCTTTGTGTATCATAGTGTGAAAAATTTCAAGATCATTTTTGTCAATCGTGGGGTAAGCCACCAGGAAATCATCAAATCCCTGCGATGCAAGAAACTCAGCCTCAGGAACCGAGTAACACATTATCCCCTGAAAATGAGGCCCGCCCTTCAGCAAAATATATCTCAGCAATTCGGGAACACGAACACTTTTGGATGCAATACGGATTTTCTTTCCCGAAACCAATGCTAATTCTGCAATTCGTGAAATGTTTTCGTCGAGTGTGTCAAGATCGACAAACATTGCAGGCAGCGATTCATTTTTCGCCAGCTCTTTCAATCTTTTATAATCCCAGTTATTACTCATTTGTTTTTCCTTCCAATTTTTCCTGCTTTATTTGAATATGATTCAAGTTTCATTCCTGTCAACGCAAATTTTATCCACGAACCTGTGAACAAAAATCCGGTCATTTTGCTAAAAAGCATATATTTCTCCTTTGTATAAGGAAACCAGTTAGATTCGATTTTCGAACTGTTTTTATCGATTAATACCGATTTGACATTACAAAAACTGTGTAACCCAATTTCACCCTTATAACGGCCAAAACCGCTGTTCTTAGTTCCACCAAAAGGCAAAGCCGGGTTTCCTTCGGTAAGCATAACATTGTTAACCGAAACATTCCCGGTTTTAATCGCACGTGCAACTCTGTCAGCACGCTTTAAATCGTTGGTCCAGACACTTGCCGACAGCCCGAACTCAGAATCGTTGGCAAGTGCGATGGCTTCTTTTTCTGTATTAAACGGAATCAGTGGTAAAAACGGGCCAAAGCTTTCTTCCGAAACCACTTTCATGTTTTTTTTGACATTATCCACCACAATCGGTGGAATCATCCCCGATTTTCCATCCCAGTCTTTACCGGTTAAAATCAATGCTCCTTTCTGTTTTGCATCTTCCAGGTGATTTTTAATAATTTCTTTCTGAAAATCAACAGTCATTGAACCTACATCCGCATCACCGTCTTTGTCTGTTTCCTGTTTGATTCTGTTTACCTGATTAATAACTTCTTCTTTGAATTGATGATAAATTCTTTGCTGAACATAAATCCTTTCAACCGATGTGCACGATTGCCCAAGATTTGTCAGTCCTCCCCAGATTGCGCCTGCTGCCGCTCTTACGATATTGGTATCGTCAAATACTATCATCGGATCTTTTCCACCCAGTTCGAGTTCAACAGGAATCAGGTATTTTGCAGCCTGTGCCATTACTTTACGGCCAGTCCTGTCGCTTCCCGTAAACATGATTTTATCCGGGTGCTGTTCAATTAATTCTGCCCCGGTTTTTCCGTCGCCATAAACAATTTTCACCCAATTCTCACCAAAACCTGTCTGTTGCAGAAGCTCTTCCACAACTCCTTTCAGAGGTGTGTATTCCGAAGGTTTATAAACTACCGCGTTACCTGCAACAAAAGCCGCGGTTATCGGCACAATCGCCTGGTAAAACGGATAATTCCACGGAGAAATAATTAACACTGTTCCCAGTGGTTCGAAATATATTTTCGACTTTTTGCCCATCAGTGCAACCGGCGTGGAAACCTTTTTATCAGCCAGCGCTTTTTGTGCGTTTTTTTCGAGATAATTCAGGTGATCGAGAACACCGAACACTTCTGAGATCAATGCATCGGAACGCGATTTTCCGGTATCTTCCTGTATTTTGTCAATGATCCACTCCCTGCGGTCCAAAACAATTTTTTTCAGATTTTTAAGCAGGACAATCCTCTCTTTAACTGAAAGTTTTGCAATTTCAGGTTCAGATCTTCGTGCTTTCAGAAAATCGGTATTTATTTCTGATGTCATCTTTTTTGTAATGTTATTTTGAATTATTTCACAATTTTGGCATCGTAGCCTATTTTTTCATGAATTACCTTTCCTTCAGTAAAATCGCTGTAATACAGTGTAAAAACCATTCCTTTCAATGCGATCTGAAGCATCCGGAAAGCGGCTCCTGAAATACCTTTTAATCTGGCTGCCCGGTCGATGAACTTCAGTTTCAGGCGAATAATGCCAACCGGTAAAACCGAGAACAATGAAAGCAGGAAAAGCAGAGCCTGCCTGTCGTCATCGTACATGTAATCGATCATCCTGTTAATATATTTCTCCGGGGTTAGCGAATCGAATGACGGGAAATCCGGATGTTCTGCCATTACTGTCTTTCCGAGTTTGTAAATACCTTTGACCTGAGATTTGCTTAACTGAATGGTTGCTGGTTCGCGGGGCACAGCTAACGGCAGTTCGGTGTAATTTTTGTGTGACATGTTATTCTTTTTTCTAATTCAACTGTCTGACAACCGAGTCGGCAGCTTTTACCGACAAAGCCATGATTGTAAACGAAGGATTGATTCCGGGAGCGTTGGGAAATATGCTGGAATCGGCAATAAAAACATTTTTGTTTTCGTACATCTGAAATTCAGGTGAAACCACAGCTTTTCGCGAATCCACCCCCATTCCGCAACCTCCCATCATGTGAAGGCCGATCGGGATATTTCCGGGAATAATTTCTTTTGCACCGGTTGAGTTAAAAATATTGTAAATGGCTCTCAAACCGCTTTTTAAACGTTTCTGATCTTCACCATTGAGGATTTTGCTTATGATTGGCTTACCCTTTTTATTTACGGTTATTCTACCAGGATTTGTATCCCTGATTGCCACTTCGATACAAGCCATGTGATCCATTTGCCGCATCAGCCTGTGATGTTTTTCGCCAAAATCGGGAAGCAGCATTGCAATTGCCACCGGCGGCGCAAAAACATTTTCAAGCTTGAATCCCATTTTCCTGAAATTGGGATCGTTTGATTTAAAGCTCTGGAATGCTCCCTTGTGGGCATCAACCTTTTCATCGTAACGGGCCAGAATCATATATTGCGGATGGGTAAAAAAGTTTCTCCCGATCATCGGGTGCTTAAAACCCGAACTAAGCAACAGACGCGGATTTCCAATAGCTCCGGCTGCGAGAATAAGTTTTTTACTTCTATAAACCGCTTCTTCGCTATTGGTGAATTTTCCTTTTACAATGCATTCATTATCCTTTGATTCGATGTTCAAAACATCGAAATCGGGAATGACATTTAATCCATTTTCAACGGCTTTTCTGAGTACCGTCACCGGCATGCTCTGTTTACTGTCGATGCGGCAACCACCCAGACATTCAATACAACAATTGCCTTCCTCGTATCTGCAATCCTTCTGTGCCCTCACAAGCGGAGCACATTGATACCCGTTCTTTTTGAATCCCTCCTGAAAAATCAGTGCATTTCGATTTCTGAAACGTTCGGGAATTTCCTGTGAAAAAATCTGTTCGTCAACAATATCGTAATAATCATCAAGATGTTTGCGGCTAAAGAACTCAATTCCAGACTGTTTTTGCCAGGCGTCAAAAGCCACATCATCAAACCTGTCAAGTAAAGCCTGATTAACGATTGAACCGCCACCGACTACCTTCGGTCGTAAAATTCCTATGCTTGCATGTGTATTCAGTTCAATTCCTCCTCCCCAATATAATTTTGAATTCGAATCGATTTCGGATACCGGATAGTTGTTGTGATGAAAGTAACTTCCTGCTTCGAGCATCAGGCATTTCACTCCCTGACTCACCAGTTTCCAGGCCATAAACGAACCTGAAACCCCTGAACCTACTATTATCACGTCGTAAACCGGATTGATTGTATTGTTGACCATACTTTGATTTTATACAGGTATTTTTTTTCGACGGCTAAATGTATAAAAGGAAAGTATTTATTTTTTTTATTTGGGACAAAGCAGAAAATACAGGGGTGGAAATATTATACCCGAAAACTTTGTTTTAAGTTATGATAACTTTTTGCTGTAACCGGTTTTATTCATAATCAGCCTGGCAATGAAAGGTAAAAAACGAATCAAGCCGTTCATTATTAAAATCATAAAGGGGGTAAATATTCTTTTCCTGTTTTTTATGACTCCGGATACGATTGCCTTGGCCGCCTTTTGCGGGGTGATCGCCGGAATCAATACCTGTGAAGCAGGCAAACGCTCTTCGCTCCCGGGATTGTTCTGCCAGTAATCGCTTTTGACTTTGGCAAAATAGGCAAGTGAAATTTTGATTTTGGTTTTATGCAAATCGGCAGCAAGTGCGTTGTTAAAACCTACCATTGCAGTTCGCGCTGCAATGTAAGCAGTGGCGCCTGAAAAGGCAATAAACCCTGCATAAGAGGTCATATTAACGATATGTCCTGAATTCCTTTCAATCATTTCAGGCAAAAATGCCTTTGTTATATAAAAAGCCCCGAAATAAGGAACAGCCATCATTTCTGCCACTTCTGAATATTCAGTTTCTTCAATGAATTTCCATTTTCCCTGTCCCGCATTATTGACAATAATATCAGGCACCCCGATTTCGGATTTTATTTTTTCTGAAACATTTTTAACCTCCTCAAAATCGGAAATATCGCACGGAAAACATACTGCATTTCCCCCTGCAAAAATTATTTCATCGGCTACTTTTTTCAGATTTCCTTCATTCCGTGCAATTAACAAAACTGATGCACCATATTTTGCAAACTCTCTGGCAGTTGCAGCACCGATTCCGCTGGATGCCCCGGTAATCAGAACTTTTTTATTGGAGAGCAATCTGGTCATTTTAGGTTTTCCAGCACATCCACAAGGTGCTTCCAGAATTTTTGTGTGCTTTCAATGTCTAACCTTTCATCGGGCGAATGAGCACCTTTGATTGTTGGGCCAAACGAAACCATATCAAGATCAGGATATTTCTGAAGAAAAAGTCCGCACTCCAAGCCAGCATGAATGGAACGAACCACAGGTTTTACCCCAAAAAGTCTTTTATACGAAGCCACCACCTTTTTCAGTATTCCAGATTCCGGATTCGGTACCCAACCGGGATAACCGTCGGTATGTATTACACTTGCACCTGCCAGATTAAAAACCGATTCCACCATTTCCGAAGCATAAAATTTACGGCTTTCGATTTCGCTGCGCTGACTGGTAGTAACCACAATTTCATTATCGTCTTTAAACTTTACCGAAGCCAGGTTGGTGGAAGTTTCAACCATTCCCTCCATGCGTGTGCTCATTTCCAGAACTCCGTGCGGGCATGCATAAACAGCATTCAAAAGATTTTTAAAAGATCGGACATCAGTTACAAAACCAGGTTTTTCAGTGCTTTCAATCCTGATTTTTAATCCTGGTTCATTGATGCTAAATTCATTATAAAGATCTGAAGTAAAAATATTAAAAACAGCTACAACTTTTTCCTTTAAATCTGCCGGAACAGTAAAAACCGCAAATGCCTCGCGGGCAATGGCATTCCGAAGGTTTCCCCCGTTAAAACCGGAAAGTCTGATCTCAAATTCTGAAGCCAGCTTCCACAACACGCGATTTAAAATCTTAATTGCATTACCCCGGTTTTTGTGAATATCGTCGCCGGAATGGCCGCCTGTCAACCCGCTGACTGAAATTTTCAATGCAGCCCAATTCTCAGGAAATGGTTCTTTTGTATAATTAAATATTGCCACAGTATCGATCCCTCCTGCACAACCAATAAAAATCTCACCCTCATCTTCCGAATCGAGATTTAACAGAACAGAGCCGCTCAAAAATCCCGGTTTTAATGAAAAAGCGCCTGTCAATCCTGATTCTTCATCAACTGTTATCAGGCATTCAATCGGTCCGTGTTTTATCTGGGTTGAAGTTAAAACAGCCATCTGCGCTGCAATCCCGATTCCACAATCGGCACCAAGTGTGGTCCCGTTTGCTTTTACCCAGCCTTCGAAAATAACCGGTTCAATTGCATCGTTATCAAAATTAAAAGACTTGTCGCTGTTTTTCTCGCAAACCATGTCCATGTGTGTCTGAAGTATCACAATTGGTGCGGATTCCATTCCCTGAGTCGCTGATTTGCGGATGAGAACATTTCCTGCTTCATCAGTTTCCGATTCCAGATTATACTTATCTGCAAAATCGAGTAAAAACTTCCTGATCTTTTCCTCTTTTTTCGAGGGTCTCGGAATCTGGCAAATCTGCTCAAAATAAGTGAATAAAGGTTGTGGTGCTATTTGTGAAAGTACATTCATTTCAAATCAAAATTAAAGGCGACAAAGATGAATAATTATTACTACAGGAATGATATCTTATATCATGTTTATAAAACAAATCGCTGCACAATTATACCTGTATATTTATTATGAAAAGTAAAATATCTTGTTTACTTTTTAGTAATTTTAAACTCAATTTAAACATTTCTCTGACTGAAAAATACAACTATGAAAACACGGAATTTGTTTATTCAAATATTCACATTTATTACGCTGTGCCTTTTTATCGGTCCGGTTATGTTATTTGCCCAGATTGCATATCAACCTGTTAATAATAAAAACATTTCGCTTGGAAGTTACGGCAGGGTTGGTGTTGACTGGTCGTTTGTTAACGGAGGATCGATTGGCCGCAGGTTAAACCTGAACAATATGGGAAGTATCGGTGGCAGACTGGAAGAACAGGATTACCTGGAACTTGCTCCTGTTTTACATTTTAAACCGTTTAAAACCGATGACGCCACTGAAATTAATGTTCAGTTCAGGTTCTCTGTGTATTCCAGGAGCCTTTCCCTTTTCGGAAACTCATCGACGGCAAGTCCGGGAGGTTTGACACTGTCGTTGCCCGAAATTTTCGCTGAAGCCCGCAACATCAACAATTCAGGGGTGAATGTCTGGGTTGGTTCGCGTTTGTACCGCGGGCCCGATGTACATATTGCCGACCATTTCTATTTTAACGACCATTCCGGACAGGGATTTGGAATTGAATTTAACAAATCGAGATTCAGCACTATTTTTGTTTCATCAACCGACACAACCTCAACACTTCCACCATATTTCTATCTGAATATTGCAACCGGAACGCCGGGCATCGCATTACGGCAAAAAGTTGTCCTTAATTTCGAACAGGACTTTAATTTATCAGAAAGTCAGCTGCTTACAATTTTAGGCGAATTCCACCGGATGGCCGGAAATGAAAGCGATCTTCAGCCAACTCCCTATCAGAACGACAGCATTATTCTCAATTATCCCACCGATTACGGGTTGGTTATTGGTACAAGACTGTCATCAGTCATCGGTCCGAAAGAATCAAACCAGTACAACAAACTTTCACTCCGGTATGGCGCAAGACTTGCCAACGGAGGAGACGGTGGAATGTCGAAAACCTTTTACACTTTTGGCGCACCAGATCTTGACGCATTAAATTACAAAGGCGCTTATTCGGTTTCGCTGGTGGATGAAATTTTTCTGAACCTCTCGAAATCAAATTCAATGAACGGGTATGTTATTTACACCAAAAGCAAGGGAGGCGCTAAATCTGATGGAAAAGCTTTAACCTATCTTGGTCAGGAAGTGTACAACCGGAAACAGGATTTTACCATCGGCTTCAGAAATACACAGATCATTTCCGACAAGTTTCATTTTATCAGCGAACTTCACTATTCTCAACGCAAAGACGGAATGGATGACACTTACGCGATGACCAAAATCAGCCTGGCGCCGGTGCTTACACCGACAGGTGAATTGTCTTCGTGGGCGCGGCCGCAGCTGCGTTTTGTTGTTTCTCTTGCACATTACAACGAAGCTGCGAAAAAAGGTCTTTATTCACCTTACTTAAGTTACACAGGACCAAAGGATTGGGGTTATTATTTCGGAGTGAAGGCTGAGTGGTGGATCTGGTAATTTACAATTTATTATCCATGATTTATTGATTATCAGAGTCAGAAGGAATCAGTTAGACAACATGATCAATCTCCCCCTTTTTTGGTTTCAATCAGAACCACCCCGTTTGAGCCCCGTACGCCGTAGATTGCAGAGCTGCCATCTTTGATGATACTGATGCTTTTTACCTGGATCGGTGGCAACGAACTTAAAATACTGTTGTCCACCGGAACACCGTCAACAACAATCAAAGCTGCGCTGCTGCTGTTAATTGAATTAACTCCCCTGATTATTATTTCGCCGTTTACCACCTGAACTCCTGCAAATCGACCTTTGATTACCTCGTACATGTTTGAATACATCGAAAAATCCATATCGTTGTTGTTCAGATTCGACACCGCATTCAGTTTGTCCACATCCCTCACATGCCCGTATCCGACGGCTAATTCGCGGTTTTTTGCACCGGATTTCATTTTCAGGTTAATAATCGCCAGTTTTATTTTCGGATTTATTTTGAATTTTTCAGACGAAAAGCCGTGAGCCGAAACTTTTAAAATATCATCGTTATTGCACGAAATATAAAAATTTCCGAGTGTATCGGTTTTAGCCACATACTTTGTACTTTTTACTTCAACACTGGCATTTATCAGCGGAATGCTGTCGAAAGTAAACACCCTGCCACTTAATACCCTCTCCTGCGCATTTCCTGTACATGCCAGCATCGATGTAATTATGAAAGCAGAAAAGGTAAATATCAGTTTTTTCATGACTTTTTTAATTATTATCAGATATCGGTCAGCTGTTCAATTCTTGTGCCGGAAATTAATTTTCAAATCAGAATAATCTGAGATTGACTTGTTTCTTTGTGTGTACCACTCGTTTTACCCTGTAAGGTTTTTTTTGCTGCGATTCGAAATAGGTTCGCATCTGAAGTTCGGCAATTATCCCGATGGTAATAAACTGAATTCCACCCATAACCAAAAGAATTCCAAGCAACAACAAAGGTTTTCCCCAGATATCGTGACCAATGATTTTCAGAAAAAGCATGTACATGTTGATCAGAGCGCCTATTCCAAAGGTGACCAGGCCGAGCGAACCGAAGAAATGCATCGGGCGCTGCAGGTATTTTTTAAAGAATACCATCAGGATCAGATCGCTCATCACCCTTGTGGTTCTGCTCAGATTGTATTTCGAACTGCCAAATTCGCGCGGCCTGTGATTTACATCGACCTGTGTTATTTTAGTGGCTCCTTCGAGCGCGATCAGTGCAGGAATGTACCGGTGCAATTCGCCATAAATGTGAATGCTTTTAATGGTTTCGTTTGTAAAAATCTTCAGCGTGCAACCCAGATCTTTCATATGTAAACCGGTGGATTTACGAATGAGGTAATTGGCAATTTTTGAAGGGACTTTCCGCAGAAACATTCCGTCTTTTCTGTTGGCACGAACCCCTGCCACCATGTCCCATTCTTCCTCTTCCATTATTTTCAGCATCATCGGAATATCCGCAGGATCGTTCTGCAGATCACCGTCGATTAAAACCACAAATTCCCCCTGTGCCTGATCGATGCCGGCCTGCAGGGCAGAACTCTGTCCATAATTTCGCTTCAGTTCAACCAGGATGAAACGTTCATCGCTGATTTTCAGAATTTCCTCGCGCGTGTTGTCTGTCGATCCGTCGTCAACATAAATGGCCTCAAAATTAATGTCTTTCAGTGCAGCTTTTATCTGTTCGGAAAGTGGTTTTATATTTGGTTCTTCGTTATATACACAAATTACAAGCGATAACTTCTTCATTTTTACAGGTTTTATTATCAGATAAATATTTACAGATCGATGACAAAGTTAACCAAATCGATTTCAAAAAACACGATTTAACTCACAGGTTTTAATTTCCAGATAAACGAAAACCGGATGGTTTTATATTCCCAGTCGCGCAGACCGTGATTGTATTGAAAACGAACAGCGACCGCTTTAAAATCCCGGCGCAATTCAAAATTCAGCTGCATTGGCCTGTCGCGTTCATTTTTGTAACCCGAATAACCTGACCACGACATGGTAAACATGTTGTTATTACGCACAAAATCAGCACCCATGGCGTACAAATATGCGTCATTCTGCAGATTCAGTTCATCATTGGTCTGCCAGGAGTAAAAACCAAACATGCCAACCGGCCGAAATAACCACGATTCAGCCCGGCCAAGATCTTTTGAAAAACTCAGATCGAAAAAATAACCCGGACTATCGGTGTATCTGGCGCCTTCCAACTGGTTTCCCGATGCGGTTTTGGCTGCCATCCTCAGCACTGTATCCGGGAATTTCCTGTTTTTTGAAAGCTGGATCAGTGTACTGAAATAGAGATCGCCAACGGCAAATCCTTTCCCGTCTTCGATGCGGGCGTATCTTTCATTGCGGATTTCCTCTGAAAAAGCAAAATGCTCAAAGATCACCCCATACATTTCAACTGCAATTTTTCCTTTTGCAAATGGCACAAACAATCTCCCTGAAATGTCCTGTGTCGGGTCGCCTTTTAAAAAATGAGACGAAGCTTTGATTTCAATTTCGGTATTTTCATTCAAAAATCCTCTTTTTAATTCGGGGACAGGCAGTGCGTTCGGGCCCAGGTATCCTGGCGTTATTTTTATCCAGTTTCGCCAGCCTGGATCTCCTTCTTCCCAACCGTGCAGTTCGTTCCACCACGAATAATCTTCGTCAGGAGACTGCGCACTTAAATTCAGGGAAAATAAGAGGATGAAAAGAAAATAAATCCGGTTGATCATTTTGCTTAAACAGAATGGGGCAAATATAAAAAAACCCCTCAGAAAATTCTGAAGGGCTTTTCTTAAAGCTTTAATTTTTCCCTGATTTTTTGCGGAATGCCGTCCTTGTGAACCATCAACGACATTGTTTTATAACTCACGTAAGGTTTTGATGCATAAAAGTAACCATTGTACTCATTGTAATTGCCCCACGAATTTTTCACCTTGTAAAACACTTTTCCATCCTGTGTTTTTGCCTCTCCGATAATGTGCATCCCGTGGTCGTCGGTGGTTTCGTAATCATCAAATGCAGTCTGCCGCATTTCCTGGGTTACCTGAATTTCCTTAAAAGGTTTATCAAGTTTATACAATTCCCTTTCTTTTTCCCTGTCGGTGAGTGAATTCCATCTTTCAATCTCTGCCTTTGTCATTTCATCTTCCGAAGCAACCGGTAAAACCGCAAATCCCTTGTTACTTGTTACAAATCCCCGCTCACTCACATCGGCAGCCCAGGCAACAGTGAAACCTTTACTAAGCGAATAATCAATAATTTCTTCCATTTCATCAACCGGAACGTTGTACAGTTCATCCCACGACCAGTTGTCGGGCACTTCGAGAATAAACTTAGTATAAAACGGATGATGCGTGTAAGAAGTGATCTCAACATAATCATCCATATTCAAACCTACATAATCTTTGGCGAAACTTTGTGGAGTGTACGTTTTTCCCTGATATTCAAAGCTCTGCGGAATTTTGCCAAGATAATTATCCAGCGTTTTTTCCACGTTTTCGCTGCATTCCTTATCGAGGTCGATCTTCGGTTTATCAGCTATTTCCTTCACCTGCTGCTGCAAAGCATTATCCATTTCAGCGTGAATATGTTTAGTCTGACCATCTTTCAATCCGGTGTAAACCGATTCGGGAACGATCCCGTAACGTGAAATCACATTTTTAACATCATGAAAAGCGCCACCAGGCGAAAAACCAACTTCGCCGTGCAACCTGATAAATCTGCGCGCTTTATCTGAATAACTTTCATGCACCACAAACATTTCCGACAGATCAACCTCGGGTTTTCCCAGCCGCAGCATTTCCGATTCGAAAAAAGAAAGGGCTGAAAATGACCAGCAGGTTCCGGTACGATACTGATCTTTGACTGATGTGGCAGGCAATAAAATTTCATCTTCAAAATTATATGCCGGCGGAGTTTTATCGCCTTTGCCCGTATTTCCTGCAAATCCCGATACTACCAAAATAACCACAAGAACTGTGGTAAAAAACAAGCGCAATTTCATCAGTAAAATGTTTAAAAATTCAAAATAAAAGAAGGCGCAAAATAATGAATTTTATTTGTTTTTTCCTACTTAAAAAATATTAAATCAACTGAAAATGATTCATTTAATCAGCTGTTCATCGAATTTATCTCATTGTAACGGAAACAAAAAGTTAGGTGGTCGTTTACCATTCCGGTGGCTTGCATGTGTGCATAAACAATCGTGGAACCAACAAATTTAAACCCTCTTTTTTTCAGGTCGGCCGAAATTTTATCCGATAATTCAGTTCTGACCGGCAATTGTTTCAGATCGGAAAAAGCATTTACTATTGGCCTGTAATCGACAAATTTCCAGATGTAATTGCTGAAACTCCCAAATTCTTTCTGAACTTCGAGAAACCGGCGTGCATTGTTTACACACGAAACAATTTTTAAACTGTTCCTGATGATGGAAGGATTTTGCATCAGTTCTTCAATCTTCTTATCATCGTAACCTGCCACAATTTCAGGATTAAAATGGTCAAATGCCTCCCGGAAAGCCTCCCTTTTATTCAGAACAATTTGCCAGCTTAAACCTGCCTGAAAACCTTCAAGAACAAAGAATTCAAACAATTTAAGGTCGTCGTGCAGCGGCACTCCCCACTCTTCATCGTGGTATTTTATCATTAAAGGATCTGTATTTCCCCAGTTGCAGCGTTTACACATATTTCCAGGTATTGAGGGTGAAAAGTTAAATAAAATTAATCGAAACAGAAGCCAAGTCCCTAATTTGTTATTTTTGTCACCTCAATAAGTGAAATGGATGAAACGGTATTTATTGATAATATTCTTATTTGTTATTGTAATTCCTGCCGTTGCGCAGATGAATATCAACCATTACATGAGGGTTGGTCAAACCCGGACGCAGATCGGGAATTACACCGGCGCAATTGAATATTTCAATATTGTCATCAAATTCAAACCCTACCTGGCCGAAGCATATTTTTACCGCGGAATAGCCAAACATCAGCTCGAAGACTACCGTGGGGCAATTAACGATTACAACACTGCCATCGAAATAAAGCCGTTTTACCCGCAGGCTTACATGTACCGCGGAATGGCATATCATAACCTAAAAAACTACAAAAAAGCGATTGAAGATTACAACAAAGCCCTGGAATTTGATCCTGAGAATGAGAACATTTACAACAACCGCGGTATCGCCAAACTCGCGCAAAGAGACATCAATGGCGCAATCAACGATTACAACGAAGCTCTGAAAATAAATCCGAAATCGACGTATGCTTTGATGAACCGCAGTAACGCAAAAATAGTCAATGGCGATATCAAAGGGGCCATCAGGGATTTAAATGAAGTGATCATCATTCGTCCACATTACGCCGGAGCCTATCTGAACCGTGGCATCGCCCGTTTCGAACTTGAAGATTATGCATCGGCATTGCGCGATTACGACCAGTGCATCAGTTTTGATCCGAAAAACGCCCTCGCTTTTAACAACCGCGGAATTGTAAAGCAAAAACTTGAAGATTACGCCGGTGCAATAATGGATTACAATATGGCCATCCAGTTAAATCCCGAAATGGCTAGCGCTTATTTAAACCGTGCCATGGCAAAGGAAATTCTGAAACAGCCCGGGTATGAAAACGATTATAAAATTGCCGCCCAGTTAAATCCGAAATTCGATCTGGAAAGTCGCAGGGTTGAAGCAGAAAAACAGGCATTTAATCAGAAATACCCGTTATCGAAACAGAACCAGAAATCACAGCAAAACCAGCAAAATCAGGCTTCAGCCCAGAATAACACAACACAGGCAAATCAAAACGCTGTTGATTCATTGCAAAATAATCAGGCTCAGCAAAACACTCAAAACCAGGCAACCGCCCGGAATACATTTTCAGGAAACGACCAGGGCAGCGATAAAAAGGAAGAAAACCCGTTTGATGAAGATGAACCTAAAAACAACCGCAACAAACGTAAACTGAATCTGATGATTGAAGACTCCCGCGATTTGCCTGATGAAGATCAGAAAGAACCGGATGACGGTATGGTTCAGAATAAAAATGTGGTGATTGACCTCCAACCGATTTTCATTATTTCAGCCTTCGAAAAAAATGCTGTCGATTACGATCGGTTCCAGTATTACAACATGGCAATCAACGAGATAAACGAAAAAAACAACTACGATCCGCTTCTTACCATCACTAATAAATTGAATACAGGGAGCAAGGATGTTTTCGAAAATTTCATCCTGTTTTTTAACGAGAAGATCAGGATTCAGCAAAGCAGCCACAATTACCTGAACCGGGGAATTTTCTACAGTCTTACAGGCGATTATAACAAATCGCTGATCGATTTAAACAAGTGCATCCAGATGGACGAAAAACAGGCGATTGCTTATTTTGTCAGGGCAAACTGTCGTTACAAAATGTTAGAGGAAATTGAACTGGCTGCAGGCACCAGCACAAACTTAACTGTAAAACTGGGCGATAAAAACCCAGAAAATAATGTCGCGGTCAACGAGCCTGCTTCGCTCGATTACAGCCAGATTCTCGATGATTACCAGATCACACTTTATCTGAACCCAAATTTCTTTTTCGGTTACTTTAACCGGGCATTTATCCGAATCAGGCTTGGCGATTATAAAAGTGCGATTGAAGACCTCAACCGTGCAATTGAACTGGAACCTGAATTTGCCGAAGCCTATTTTAACCGCGGTCTGACTAAAATATACATGGACGACATCGAAGGTGGTGCTTCGGATTTGAGCCGTGCCGGAGAACTGGGCATTTACGGAGCTTACAATATTATTAAGAGATATTGTAACTGAGTGAATGGGTGAATGCGTGAATGGGTGAATGGGTGAATGAATGAGTGAGTGAATGAGTGCGGGGGTTTTCAACCTCCTGTTCTATCGTGGTTAAAAACTGCGGTTCCCAATATCGTTCAAATCAACTTCTTCAGATAATCTTCGCTCCTCAACCATCGAAATTCCGAGTGTTTTAAGTTCATTTAAAACCGGTTCGTAAATATTTTTGCTGACCGGAATCTGAACACCTTTTTCACCAATCTCGCCATTCAAAATCAGTTTTACTGCGATAGCTGCAGGCAAAGCCACAGTACGTGCAACTGAAGTGTCTTCCCCGCTTGCAAAATCAAGCAGTCGCGAGTTTATCATTTCCTTTTTCCCGTCAGCTTTTTGAACGAGAAATGAATGTTGCATGATCACCATATCGCGGGCGCCTTCGGGCAACATCATTTTTTTTGACATCAGTTCAAATGTGAGGTCGAACAACGAACCTTCCTCAAGTTTTACTTTTTCATTGCTGAAGTAACCAAGCCATTCCAGCGCTTCAATTGCCGGGCTTTGTAAATCGAGTTTCAGTCTGCCGGCCAATTTTTCCTTTACATTTTTCGGATAAACATCGATTTTTTCGGCAATCAGTTCCTTGTATGTTTTACCATCGCATTTCTTTTTTTGGGTGCAAAGCAGCCCGAGTGTTTTCATGGTATCCATAATCTGGCACCAGCCCGGGTAGCGGAATGTACCGCGATACAGTGTTTCCAATTCCGTAATGCCATAACTTTCAGCATAATTCAGCGAATCGCGGTTTGGATAAACTTCCATCTCCCCTATTTCCGGGAAATTGATTTTCAGTGGATTCTTAAAAAGATCATCGGACTGAATTTCAATCACTTTTCCACTTTTCAGATATCTGGCGCTGTGGTTTGCTGCCATCAAAACTCCCCGCGGTGACCATGAAAAGTTGTACCTGAAAGGATTGTCTGCCTGTTCGGGAGCAACAAGCGCCCCGCAAAACGAGTAAAACTCTTTAATTTTTCCACCTTCGTTTTTAACCTTCTCAATAACCTGCATTGCAGACATGTGGTCAAAACCCGGATCCAATCCCATTTCATTCAAAATGATAATTCCCGCTTTGTATGCCTGTTTATCCAGTTTTTTCATTTCAGGTGAAACATACGATGTGGTTACCATGTTTTTTTTCAGACGGATACACAACCTTGCAACAGTTGCATGATAAACAGACGGAAGCAGGCTGACCACCAGATCGTGTTGATAAACAAGCTGTTCCAACGCATCCTGATCATCAGCATTCCACGAAACAGCCTTTCCATTCGACCGGTTTACAATCAGTTTTTCAGCTTTTGCTACTGTGCGGGTTGCAATCGTAAGTTCTATATTGTTTTTAAGAATATAATCTGTGAATGGTTTGGCCACCATTCCGGCGCCAAGTAATAATACCTTGCTCATTTTTAACGTTTTATCGCTTATTAATTCTGTTTAAACACTGAACTATGGAGTTTGTTTTCGTATTTAACTTCCGGTTTTTCAGAAAACCTTAAAGGTGGACTTTTTTTTTATATCCGAAACATGATATTTACCCAGTTTCACCAACGCAAAGGAATTGTTTTACAGCACAACTTTTTGAATAAAATGGCAAAACCGTTGAGTTCATTTTCCATTCTGCAATTTTGGATTAAATTTGATGCCAATCAGTCAAAACTTGATTTATGAAATTGATCAACTTAATATTCCCTTTAATGGTTCTTTTTTTTGCAACTTACTCTTTTTCGCAGAATGATAGAAATTGGACACATTTCCGTGGTTCTAACCTGGATGGACATGCACAGGTATCAAAAGCCCCGCTGCATTGGAGCGACACAACAAATGTGGTCTGGAAAGCCAAAGTAAAAGGACTGGGATGGTCGTCGCCGGTGGTTTATGGCAATCAGATCTGGCTTACTTCGGCGGCAACCGATGGTAAAGAGTTTTATACTTTGTGCTACGATCTGAAAACCGGCAAACTTCTGGATGAAAAAACCATTTTTACTGCAGAAGATCCACAGCGGATTCATGGAACGAATTCTTATGCAACTCCCACTCCATGTATTGAAGAAGGTTTTGTTTATGTACATTACGGATCGTTTGGCACAGCCTGCATCAACACAAATAATTTCGAAATCGTCTGGAAGCGTGAAGATATGCCATGCGATCACATGCAGGGGCCTGCTTCTTCGCTCCTGCTTTATAAAAACCTGCTGATTGTTCATCTGGAAGGCACCCAGGATCCGTATGTTGCGGCGCTGAATAAAAAAACCGGTGAAACAGTCTGGAAAAGCGTCCGTCCAAAAGAAATTTACGACAAACTCGAACCGGTTTACCGTAAATCGTACCAGACTCCCCTTGTAGTAAATGTTAATGGCCGCGATTTGCTGATCAGTAACTCGTCGTTTATGTGTTTCGCCCACGATGTCAACACCGGAGAAGTCATCTGGACTGTGGAATATGGTTACGATTCAACTGTCAGTATGCCTTTGTACTGGGATGGTCTGGTTTACGTAAATTCGGGCTGGATTTTCCTCGACAACAAACCGTATTTTACACGTGAATACGCAATCGATCCCACCGGGAAAGGTGATGTTACAAAAACCCATGTAAAATGGATTTACGAGGACGAAGTTCCGCAAATACCCACACCCGTAATCGTTGACGGGAAAATGTACATGGTACACGACCGTGGGATGGTCAGTTGCATCGATGCAAAAACTGCAAAAGTGGTCTGGAAACACGAGCTGAAAGGCAACTTTAACTCGTCGCCGGTTTATGCTGCCGGTAACATCTACTTTTTCAGTGTAAAAGGCGACTGCACCATTATTAAACCGGGTGATTCTTTTGAGATCGTTGCTGAAAACAAAATCGGGGAAACAGTAAAAGCAGTTCCTGCTTTTGTTGATGACATAATGATTTTGAGGACAGAAAAGAATTTATATTTAATCAAATAGGTCTTCGATTCAAACCGAAAATAATACCAGTTTTATTACGGTATTGACAGGTAATTAAGGAAATCGGGCTTTTACAAACCAAAGATAAATGTTGGACTTTGGAAAGTCAGACACCTTTAACTCCTCCACTCCGATATTAATTTTCAACCAAAAAAACATTTAACCAACCGCTTTAACTTGTTACGCCATAAAACTTTCTTACTTTTGCAGCCCATTCCGGAAAAACACCGGAACACTTTGTAACGTATTGTAAAACAATTAATAAATAAATCTGTTCTAACCTACAGATGATCAAAAGAAACAAAAATGACAGAAATCAGAAATATCGCAATCATTGCACACGTTGACCACGGAAAAACAACCCTCGTTGACCGTATTTTACACCAGGTAAACCTTTTCCGCGAAAACCAGGATATGGGAGAACTCATTCTCGACAGCAACGACCTTGAACGCGAAAGAGGAATCACTATCTTATCGAAAAACGTATCGGTCCGTTACCAGGACACCAAAATCAATATTATCGACACTCCCGGCCACTCCGACTTCGGGGGCGAAGTTGAACGAGTGCTGAATATGGCCGACGGAGTGTTGCTGATAGTTGATGCTTTCGAAGGCCCGATGCCGCAAACACGTTTTGTACTTCAGAAAGCAATCGAACTTGGATTAAAGCCTATCGTTGTAATTAACAAAGTGGATAAACCCAACTGTACTCCCGATGTTGCGCACGAAAAAGTATTCGATCTGATGTTCAGCCTCGAAGCTACCGAAGATCAACTTGATTTTCCCACTGTTTTTGGTTCTTCAAAAGCCGGATGGATGGGACCCGACTGGAAAACACCGACAAACGATATCAGTTACCTGCTCGATGTGATTCTGAAAACCATCCCGGCATCCAAACACAAAGAAGGTACACTTCAAATGCGCATCACTTCACTCGATTATTCTTCTTACACCGGGCGAATCGCAGTTGGAAAAGTAACCCGTGGCCAACTCATCCCCGGATCTCAGGTATCGCTTGTAAAACGCGACGGAAGCATTGCAAAGGTAACAGCAAAGGAAGTGTTCCTGTTTGAAGGTCTTGGGAAGGAAAAAACCAAAAATCCAATTCCGAGCGGTGAAATATGCGCTGTGTTAGGACTGGATGGATTTGACATCGGCGATACCATTGCTGATGGATTGGAACCTGAAGGTCTTTCACCAATCAAAGTTGACGAACCTACCATGAGCATGTTGTTTGTGGCCAATAATTCTCCCTTCTTCGGAAAAGACGGGAAATTTGTCACCTCGCGCCAGTTACGCGACAGGCTTTACAAAGAGACTGAAAAGAACCTGGCAATGAGGGTTGAAGATACCGATTCGGCCGATTCATTCCTGGTTTATGGCCGTGGAATCCTTCACTTGTCAATTCTTGTGGAAACCATGCGCCGCGAAGGATTCGAAATGCAATTGGGCCAGCCAAAAGTGCTTACCAAAGAAATCGACGGTAAAAAACATGAACCCATTGAAGCGCTTACCGTTCATGTTCCTGAAATTTTCTCGGGTAAAGTGATCGAACTTGTTACACAGCGAAAAGGCGATATTGCGAATATTGAAATTAAGGGCGACCGCGCCCACCTCGATTTTTTGATCCCGGCACGGGGGCTGATCGGATTGCGAAATCAGATGCTTACTTCCACCGAAGGTGAAGCAATCATGGCTCACCGTTTTTATGCCTACGAACCTTGGAAGGGAGATCTGGGTGTGCGCAGAAATGGTGCGCTGATTGCACTTGAAACCGGAACTGCAATTGCTTATTCGATCGATAAAATGCAGGACAGGGGTCGCTTTTTTGTTGAACCGGGAGAGGAAATATACATGGGACAGGTAATCGGTGAAAACACACGCCAGGACGATCTTACACTGAATATTGTAAAAACCAAGAAGCTCACAAATATGCGCGCGTCGGGTTCTGATGAAAAAACCAGCATCGCCCCGGCTATTAAGTTTTCACTTGAAGAGGCAATGGAATACCTGCGCAATGATGAATATCTTGAAGTTACGCCAAAATACCAGCGCATCCGTAAAATCCTGTTAAATGAAAACGACAGGAAGCGACTGGCAAAATCGGGCGCCGAACAGTAAAACGAAAGTGTAAAAACTCAAAATACTAAAAAGTATTGAAATGTCAGTTAATAAATTGATTGATAAGATTTTTTAGCGGATTTTCTTTTATGAAAAAATCAAATTTCCACGAGGTTTTAAAGGATGAAACGAACCTGTTCAGCACAATTCTGTTTAATGTGTTAAAAAGTTAAATCAGACATTTTAAATCTGTCAAATGGGTTTTTATCAGCTTTACAAAACACAGAAAATACAGGCAACCGTTGAGGATGTCTGGGATTTCATTTCATCGCCTGTCAATTTGAAGAAAATCACTCCCGGTTACATGGGTTTTGATATCATTTCAAAAATACCAAGCGAAAAAATGTACCCTGGAATGATTATCAGCTACAAGGTCAGTCCGGTTTTTGGATTAAAAATGACATGGGTCACAGAAATCACACAGGTGAGAGAAAAGGAGTATTTTGTTGACGAACAGCGAATCGGCCCTTATTCAATGTGGCATCACGAACATAGAATTGAACGGATAAACGGAGGAATATTGATGACCGACATTGTATCTTACAAACCTCCTTTGGGAATAATCGGATCAATTGCAAACTGGTTTTTCATTCGCAGACAGTTGAACATGATTTTTGATTTCCGAAAGGTTGCCCTCGAAAATTTATTTGGAAAAATGGAGTAAAACCTGAAAATATAAGTTCCCATCTGCCAGCAACTGACAACCAGTCTCAGACAATCTCTTTTATTAAAGTATCAAGAATCCAGTGTCCGGAATCCAGAATCCAGAATCGAATATCTTCTTAGTGTCCGCTTCCAAGTTTAACGCCATTTAAACCTTGCGAACCGCTGAGCTTAGTCCAGAAAAATCCATAAAGTGCGATAGCCATAAAACAAACCGCCGGAACAACATAACCTGCTGACATGCCTTCTGCATCACCAATGGCGCCCATCACTTTTGGCAACACGGCACCACCCATAATAGCCATCACAATAAACGAAGATGCCATTTTCGATTTTTCACCCAAACCAAAAATGCCGAGCGAGAAAATAGTCGGGAACATAATCGACATAAAGAAAAAACTGAGGAATACCGAAATCACCGAAATCCAGCCAAGGTTGGCAACAACGACAAACATCAGTATCACATTGATCAAGGCATACAAACCAAGCATATTGTGAGCTTTGGTAACCCTTAAAATAAACGAACCTGTAAAACGGCCCAGCAGGAACAGAGGAAAAGCCAGCCACGACATGAGCGATGTCGCCCCTTTCTCGGTCAGGAAATAAGATCCATCTCTCAATATGGAACCATTATCACCGCCGATGAAAAAATTCGACTTCATACTTTCACTGATCGACGGGACTTCTTCGACCATGTAATTGATAAAAAAGCTGAATATACCTGCCTGCGCAGCCACATAAAGAAACTGTGCAATGGTCGCCCCTGTAAAATGCGGCGCTGACCAGATGCTGGATTTATGAATAAGATTATCTCTTTTAAAACTGATAAAAAGAACGGAAACTACAACTGCTATGCCAGTTACAATATAAAAAACATACGACAAAGTATGATTCAAAACAGTCATCGCTTCTTTATCTGCAAGCGTTTCCCTGTCCATGTAAAATATCTGAAAAAAGAAACGCACAATCATGCCAAAAGCAAAACTGAATAAAATGGCACAAACATATAACAGTATTGTTGACAGGAGGTCCTGCCGGCCAAAAACATCAACATTTGTTTTTGTGCTTCCGGAATGATTCTGATTATCTTCACGGACCTCCGGCATTTTGCTTATACTAAAAGCAACAATAAGTATCACGATGATAACAGCCAGGGCCACGTACGGTATCCACATTGTTTTGTGCGCTATTTCGGCATTTTGCTGAGCTGTAAGAGTAACATCGGTATGATAAAAATATAATCCGCCGATAAACGGGGCAATCGGCCAGCCAATTGCATTGAACGACTGTGCCAGGTTAATTCGTGAAGCCGCATATTTCGGGTTTCCCAGAACCGTAGTGTATGGATTGGCGACGGTTTCGAGGAAAGAAAATCCCATGGCAACAAGGCAAACTCCAAGAAGGACAGCCCAGAAACCATCGATTTTAGTGGCCGGATAAAACCATAGACAGCCCAGTGCAGCCAGGCTCAAACCTAAAATGATCCCCCATTTATAACCAAGTTTATGGATGAACCAACCGGCAGGTAATGCCATAAAAAAGTAACCCAAGTAATGTGAAAACTGTACGTTGGCCGAGTCGGCTTTGGTCAGGTGGTAGAAATCCTGAAAATGCTTATCCATGGTGTCTATCAGACTGTTACCAACTGCCCACAAAGTAAACAGAAGGGCAACAAGGAAAAATATAAATGTATGGTTTCTACCGTCTTCGGTAGTAAAAAGACCTTTCTTCGTTTTGCTCATTTCAGTCGGTTTTTGAATGTTATTGGTTTCATTTCAAGTTCAGGCCTCTAAGTTAGAATAACCCTGAAAAATACAAAACAAGCAGCAGGCTTTTACTTCATTTTTTTCAATAAGAGGAAATTCTGCCAGAGATGTAATGTTTTTTCAGACATTAAATAACAGTTTCTTTTTTCATTTTCGTTTTAACGATTCGTTTTTTCCTTTTAAAGAACTTCCCTGTGATTTCTTCTGAATTGATCGTATTTTAAAAATCATGGAAAAACTGATTAATATTGACCTCAACCTCTCCTGAAAATTAAGTCTGCTGAAAATATTTCATTATTTAAATTGATGATAAATGATTGCTTTGCTTTGTAAATATTACTTTTTGGTTCTATTTTAGGGGCGTAAACTAAATTAAATAAACCATGATCAGTAAGACAATTATTTTTATCATTGCTTTCGTTTTATTTGTCTCATCTGTATTTTCGCAAATTAAACAATGGCGCGGGCCCAACCGCGACGGGATCTTTCCTGAAACCGGTTTATTAAAGGTTTGGCCCGATGGTGGCCCTCAACAGATTCTTGCAGTTGAAAAAATCGGGAGCGGCTGGTCTTCACCGATTCTTGATGGCAACATGATATATACCACAGGTATGATCGACACGCTTGACTACCTTTCAGCCATCGATTTACAGGGAAAAATAAAATGGCAGGTTCCGTATGGCCGTTCGTGGATTAAAACCTATCCTGATACAAGAAGTTCACCAACTGTTGACGGCAACAGAATTTATGTTCAAAGCGGAATGGGTCAGTTAAGTTGCATCGACAAAGAAACAGGTAAAACAATCTGGTTGGTGGATGTGGACAAAACATTTTCGGCTGAATATCATGAATGGGGCAACGCCGAGACGCCGCTGATTGTTGATGACAAAGTAATTTGCACTCCCGGCGGCCAGAAAACAAGTGTGGTGGCTTTCGATAAAATGACCGGGAAACTGGTCTGGCAAAGTAAACCGGTAGGTGGCCCGCGATCGTATGTTTCTCCGACTATATACGAATTTAAAGGATTCCGCTACATTCTGGCTGCAACCGCATCGAACCTCATTGCACTCAAACCTGAGTCAGGTGAAGTGGTGTGGACATATCAGTACTGGAAGCCGAAAGAATGGGAATGGCAGGACAACGGGCTGATTTGGGCCAATACTCTGGTTTTCAAAGACAACCAGATTTTTATATGTATGGGTTACGACTACCCTGCGGTAATGCTGAAAATGGATTCAACCGGAACATCGGTTGCCGAAAAATATATCGACCGGACGTTGGATAATCACATTGGCGGAGTGGTGCTGAATAATGGATTTGTTTACGGATCAAACTGGTACAGTAACTCTACCGGCCGCTGGGTGTGCATGAACTGGGACTCAGGTGAAATAAAATATGTGGCTGACTGGGATACCAAAGGCCCGGTAGTATTGGCCGACGGCATGTTGTATTGTTACAACGAAAAGGGTAAGGTTGGCCTGGTAAAACCCGATCCCGATGGTTTTAAAATCGTCAGCGAGTTTAAAATAACAAAGGGCGCCGGACCGCACTGGGCTCATCCATACATTGCCGATGGAAAATTGCTGTTAAGGCACGGAGATGTTCTCCTGGTGTACAACATTAAAGCATAAATGAGCAAAAAAACCATAAATATCATTGTTATTACGTTGGGTGCAATTGCCCTGATTTCAGTTGTGTGGTGGATGCAGACCGATCCCACAATCGATTACGTTATCAGTATGCCCGGTGCCGACAACCGCGGAAAAGGTTTGGCTGCCCAGAATGTTGAAATCGGGAAAATTTTTGAACAGTTCGGCACTGAATATACCGAAATGTCGGAAACCTGGCCACGGTTCAGGGGAATTGACTTTGACAACATTTCAAAATCGCCTGTAAAACTCATCGAAAAATTCGGAAGTGCAGGGCCAAAAATATTATGGTCGGTCGAATTAGGTGAAGGTCACTCAGGAGCTGCCATTTACAAGGGACTTGCCTACGTTCTGGATTACAATGAACAAAAGCGGGCTGATATGCTGCGGTGTTTCTCCTTGTCTGATGGAAAGGAATTGTGGAAACGCGGATACAATCTGAATATCAAACGCAATCACGGAATGTCGCGCACTATTCCTGCTGTCACCGAAAAGTACATTTTGACCATGGGTCCGATGTGTCATGTGATGTGCCTCGACCGCAAAGATGGCAACCTTCGCTGGGGACTTGATGTGGCAAAAGAATACGAATCGGAGATACCACTCTGGTACACAGGTCAGTGTCCGCTTATTGATAACGACAATGCAATTATTGCAACCGGGGGAAAAGCATTGCTTGTGGCGGTAAGTTGCGAAACAGGTAAAAAAATCTGGGAAACACCCAATCCGAAGGGATGGAAAATGTCTCATTCTTCGGTTATGCCATTTACTTTCGGAGGACGGAAGATGTATGTTTACAGCACTGTTGGTTCGCTGGTCGGAATCGCAGCCGACGGTACTGATGCAGGTAAAGTTTTATGGGAAACAACTGCATGGAACCATTCAGTTGTGGCGCCTTCGCCGGTTTGCATGCCCGATGGAAAAATATTTATCACCGCCGGATACGGTGCGGGCGCTATGATGCTTCAGTTAAAGGAAACCAATGGTAATTTCTCGGTTGAAGTTTTGACTGAATACCTGCCGAAAGACGGACTCGCATGTGAACAGCAAACTCCCATTTTCTGGAAAGGGCATCTGTTCGGGATTATGCCAAAAGACGGCGGACCGTTGCGTAATCAACTGGTTTGTGTGAATCCTTCCGATCCCAAAAAGATGGTCTGGTCGAGCGGCTCCGAAAACCGCTTCGGACTCGGGCCCTATTTTATGGCCGACAATAAACTTTTCATTCTGAATGATGATGCTGTACTTACAATTGCAAGGCCCAGCACTGAAAAATATATGCAAATCGATCAGGTTAAAATAATTGAAGATGCGCATGATGCCTGGGCGCCTTTTGCTCTTGCCAACGGTTACCTGCTGATGCGCGATTCGAAAAAAATGGTTTGTGTTGATTTGAATTTGT
>JBBIPU010000004.1:0-3610 GCA_037442685.1 Draconibacterium sp.
TAATCAACATTACCTGGCGCATGATTTAATGTCAGGGTACCTGAACTATTAATTTCCAATGTACCTAAAACTCCAAGCGAAACAAACGAAGCAGTAACATCGGCGGTAAGCGTAATTCCGGCAGGAATACGAATCAATTGTGTTTCTGAAAAATTATTTCCTGGCGGAAGTGTTGCAGGACTTGTCCAGCTCAATCCTCCGTCAATACTTTTTCTCCAAATTACCGAACTCCAGTTCCCGGTGACAGTTGGTTCATAAAATTCACCTGCCAAAACATCAAATGGTGCACTGGTTCCATCTGTCAGGATATCGCCTGAAGTTCGGGTGGCAGTTAATGTGGCGTCGTGGTCATAAGTAATGCCATTAAAAGTTGATTCTGTGAATTTTACATTTCCTACTGTTTTTTCATAGCTATCTGCATCAATGGTCCCTGTTGGAGTCGACTCAAGAGTGGTATTCAGAGCAGTTAAGTTAAAAGTGGTTGCAGAAGAAACCTTGGTTGGTACATCCTGGCTGTTTTGAGCCTGGACCGTTATCAGGTTGGCCGAAGTACCAAGGGAAGGATTTGCAGGATTAATGTTTGTTATCACCAGTTTTGTGGCAGCAAAACAATCGCCGCTGCCAATTCCAAGATACCCGTTTGAAATTGCCATTTCTTCAGCTATTCCGCTGGCAGTAAATGTTGTGCCTGCAACGGTAACATTTTTGTAGGCCCAGTACGTATCTGAATAATATCCGACTTTTGGGTCAGAAGAAGGATCAAAATTAACACCCTTTTCACTTGCATTATCGTTGTATGTAAGATCAACAGTAATGGTTGCCACTCCGGCAGCATTTTTCGACATGTACCACCTGCGGTTGACTGTTTTACTGTTGTCGTTGGCATTTGTAATAGGGTCATCAGAAACCCGGATGTTAAAAATATCACTGTTCCCGGTGGTATTATTTGTGATCGACATGGGATTGTATGCAGAATTTCCGACCGGAAAAGTTTTTTTGGCAGGATAGGTAATTTGCTGCGATAATCTTCCTGTGTTGCTTGTTTTTACATAACTTGAAGCGCTGCCGCCACTTGTTGTATTTACGGTTAAATTATACTGACCAATATCTAAATAGCCATTTGTCATTGTTAAAGTTCCTGTGGCAGAAGCAGTATTTTCAAGGTTAACCACACTGCTCCCTCCCTTTGAAACAGTGAGGTTATAAAACGTCGTCGCAGAAGTACCGATTATACTTTGGGTCCCTGACCCATTAATGGTAATGGTGCTGGTACCGGCAGTAAATGAACCGTTGTTTATCCAGTTACCCTGCAGATAGTGAACAAAAGTACCAGCTGCGAATGTTGAGTTGTTCTCGATTGTCAGATTCTGGGTAACGCCAATGCTTTGGGTAGCTGTCTTTGTTCCGCTCCCCGAAAAGGTAATATTTCTTACTGTTGCAGGTAATCCATCTCCGGTATTTTGGTCATTATTTCCATTGTAAATGTAATCGGCACCTGTATTAAATGTACGAGTGGTTGTTCTGATATTTCCGCAGGTTGCACCGGTTCCGCAGGTTGAAGAAGTAATACCTTCGGCCGAAGTAATACCTAAAGTACCACCATTTGAAAGTGTAAACGTTCCACCCCCTGTAACCACAGTACCCGTTGCTGCCATTTGCAGATAAGCACCACTGTTGACCGTAAAATTAATTGTGTTTGAAACTGTTCCGCCTGAAGTGTAGGTTTGCATCCCAGTAGTTCCGTTAAAAAAAATGGAACCGGCGCCGGTTGAATTTTCGGTAATTGTGCCACCGGAATGGGTGAAATCTCCTGCAACATTCATTGTGAAAGTCCCTGTACCGGAAATAAAATTCAGTGTTCCCGCGGTCATTGTAAAATTACCGGCAATTGTAAGAGTTTGAATTTCGCCCGAAGCCAACCTTAATTGTTGATTATTTGTATTTGTTACAGTAAAGTTCCCTTTTATAGTTCTGAGATTACCATTGAAATCAATTATACCAGATTGCCCGGTACAATCCCAGGTGAAATTTCCAAACGATTGGTTAAAGCTTGTTGCCGTTGGAATTGAACCGGTTACTCCTGTAATTTGACAATTTGAACTTGCATCCCAGGTGGCAGTAGGAATTCTATTCCCATTAACACCATGTACATAAGTTCCACCAGAAGCAAACGTGAGATTGGCTGCAGTTGAAGTAATTACCCCGGTAGTGGCAGCACCTGTGTTACTTTTTGTTATGGTTCCTGATACAGTTGTTAAACTGTTAGTTGCGTTATAAATGGTTCCTTCTCCAACAGCAGTTAAAATTAAGTCACCATCTATCGACATGGTTTGATTAGTACCAGTAAAAGCAATAGTCATTGACCGGGTTCCACCACCAGTAGAACCTTGCAGCGTTAATGTACTTCCAGCTCCTATTGAACTTCCTGTATTATCAATTGTAATCGTTCTTCCTCCACCTGAAGATGTAAAAATTACACTTGATGAGTTGCTGATTGTCAAACTATTAATTGTTGCACTTATATTAACCGAAATTGAAGCAGTAGTATTTATAACAACATCATCTCCTGCTCCCGGTACACCATTAGGACTCCAATTTGAAGCAGTATTCCATGTAGAATTGCCACCTACCCAAGTTTTTTGCCCCCATCCATTGTTAACATTACCCAAAATAATGAATACAATAATAGCCAGCTGATGAAAAAACAAACGATTCAAAATCGGAGTTGAGATTATTTTTGTTTGTTTTCCAAACAGTTTTGGCAAAAAAGAAAAAGATTTATGCGTATCAGAACCTGATCTGAAATTAAAAAATTCCAAAACAGGATTAGATAAAGAACTGTATTTTAGTCTCTTAATCAAACAGCAATAAATTTTTCAGTATTTAAAAGCGTCGCGACAAATTTATGAAATCTATCGGTTTTACAAAATGCCTGAACGCTTTTCCTTATTCCCCTTTTTTTAGGGCGAAAGTAACAAAATCAGGCACATACAGATTTTAAATCAGGGGTATTTACAAGGAAGTTATCAATACGCGAATGTGAATATCGATGCAGGAATAACAATTATTTTGAATATCTTTTATTTTCAGACTTTCGAAGTCATTATTCAAAATTAATTCAATTGATTAAGATCTCATGATCTTCGGCAATTTATGATAAACAGTTTTTGAAAAATATGCTTTTGCTTTCTCAGGAAATTCAGGTCCGGTTAAATCTCCTTCTTCACGATTGTACGACATAAAACGGATTTCGCGCAAATCGCCGGTAACTGTTTTTCCATTCCGGAAAAATGGGGTTTACCAAAAGTAAATTTTCAGGATTTTTGTCATGTTAAGTCCTGAATAATCGGGATGAAACCCGCACCATTTTTGAAAATCGGGATACTCAGCCAAAGAATTATAATAAATGAAAAAGGATTAACTTGTATATCAACAAATTAACCCTTTTAAAAGTCGGTCTGCAGGGATTCGAACCCTGGGCCCGTTGATTAAGAGTCAACTGCTCTACCAGCTGAGCTACAGACCGAATTATTTTTATTTTACACTATTTTTTTGAACCCTGGTCCCTCCCGATTTGATCGGGATGCTCTACCAGCTGAGCTACAGACCG